>JBCCEO010000278.1:0-9408 GCA_039030255.1 Planctomycetota bacterium
CCATCATTCAGTCTATGGTTGCAAAGCACAACCCGTGCCCACAGCACCATGAATGTTCTCTCAAAATTTGTTTCTCTCTCTTCATTGCAACGCAAGCAGCTTGGGATTCGGTGAAAAAAATCCGAGGCTTTGCAGCGCTTCGTCGAGCCATCGTGCCGGACCTAATTCCGGCAGATCTCGAAAAGAGAATTTGTCTATTCCAGCATTTCACCGGGCCCGGCTTCGGCCCGTTCGCACGCACTCAGGATCTATTCGGTGACGGCAGCATACGTTTGGTCGAATTACCTGGCCATGCTGCAGGCCAAATTGGAGCCATCGTGCAAAGTGACTCGACGCAGCGTAAATTCCTGGTGGCCGACGCAATTTGGACAAGGCGAACGATTGAACAGGAATTGAAGTTAACCAGGCCCTTCAAAATGTTGGCTTCAGACAAGAAGGAGACGCAAGAAACCAAAGAAAGACTCGTGCAATTCGCAAAAAAATATCCAGCGGTTGAGATTCTGCCAACTCATTGCCCGGATGTCGCCAAGAAATACGGGTTCGACGCAATGATTCGCGAGCGAGCAGACTGATGCGAGTTCTTCTAACCAGCCCAAGAGCGCCCGTTACGCTCGATTTGGCAAGACGCCTGAACACGCAAGGCAACAATGTGTTCGTTTGCGACAGTCTTCGGTTTGCACTGGGGGCATTCTCTAGAGGCTGCAGTTTTCTTCGTGTCCCGCGTGCAATGGATTCGCCACAAGGCTATGTGGCTTGTCTGGAAGAAATTGTACAACAACATCAAATCGATTGGCTGATTCCTACCTGCGAAGAAGTGTTTGCAATTGCCGCATATCAATCGCAACTCAGCTGCAATATCCTAGTCGATTCGATAGACAAACTCAGAAACATTCACGACAAGTGGACGTTTTCCCAGAACGCGAGCAATGAATTCGCCTCCGTTCCAGAATCTCAGCGACTCGTTTCGCTTGAATGTGTCGAAAGCTATCGAGAAACATCTGGCCAGTTTGTTTTCAAACCCTGCTTTTCTCGATTCGCTTCCGAAACGATGATTTCGCCGACGTTCGAAGCTCTCAAGACGATCGATATTTCCACAAGCAAGCCGTGGATCGCACAGCGCAGAGTACGTGGAATCGAATACTCGACTTATTCGGTGGCGCGTCATGGAAAGTTGCTCGCGCATTCTTGCTATACATCGAGCTATCGTGCCGGGACAGGATCAGGAATTTATTTCGTTCCGCAGGAACAGTCACAAATCCTAAACTTCGTAACGAAGTTCATAGAACAGTTTCAATACACGGGGCAAATTGGCTTTGATTGTATCGTGGACGAAGCCGAAGTTGCTTGGATCTTGGAAGGAAATCCTCGGGCGACAAGTGGCCTACATCTGTTTAGTGAGGATCAGCCCTTAAGCGACGCGATTTTGGGCACGCATTCCGATCTGATTTACGCTCCGGTAAAGCGGCCTGTAATGTTGGCTGCCGCCATGCCAATCTGGGGTCTAGCCCAAGCAATAAAACGCATCGCTCCGTTTCAATTCCTTGCCGATCTACTGCGTGCACGTGGCATCTTATTCCGCTGGCGCGATCCGCTTCCGGCTCTTATGCTACCGGTTACCATTGCGGAGTTGATGCAACTCGCCGTTCGCGAGAAAGCTAGCTTGCAGCAAGTTTCCACTCTCGACATCGAATGGAATGGCGAAAAGCTATGACGGAAAATTGGCAGATTTATGATGCGTTAGGACCTGAAATTGACTGCCCAGGACAACCACTTCCACTCAGTGCAGTCTTGAAACAGATATTAAACCTATCGAGCAGTGTTGGTATCAAAGCGACGCAACAATACATCGCAAATTGTGCGACGCAGTTTCTGCTAGTCTCGAACGCAACGGTTACCATGCCGCTCACAGTGAACGACGCACAGTGGGACAATTGTTACGTCTGTTCACCGTTTGGAGCCGCAATCAAATACCCTCTTGTCGAACTTCGCGAGATTCAGAGTACCGCACTTCGGGCGGCTCTTTCCGCTTTAATCCATTCCGTCGCTCCTTTGCTACGCATCGCTCGCATCAATCGCTCCATTTGTATTAACAATTGGATGCTATCTACTAATCTCTATCCAGATTGGGATGGATCGGAGCTTTCCAAACTGCGAGACCTTTTGATCCATCGTTATCCGAAACATGCGATCCTCTTACGCTCGCTTAATGCTGCAACTAACGAGGCGCTCATTGGACAAGCACGAGACGCTGGTTTTCTGCTGGCACCTAGTCGGCAGGTTTACATCAGTACCGAGCCGGAAGCGAAGTTTCTAAGGCATCAGAATTGTCGTTGGGACCGACGACTTCTCGACAGCAACGAGGTTTACTCGACAGTACAGCACCTTGAAATCTCAGAGTCGGATGATGCTCGGATCAAGGAACTCTACGATATGCTATATCTCGAAAAGTACACATCGCTGAACCCGCAATTCACTACCAAGCTAATCAAACTTTGGCGAGAGACTCAAGCTATTCGTCTGACGGGCCTGAGAAACAGCGAGGGGGAACTCGACGGAATCCTTGGCTGTTTTCAGCTTGGCGGCGTGCTTACAGCACCACTAGTTGGTTACGACACTTCCTTACCCCAGGACTTGGGGCTGTACCGAATGCTGATGGCTCTAATGTTCAAGGAAGCGTCAGGGCAGGGCTGTGGACTGAACTTGAGCTCAGGAGCTGCCTCCTTCAAGCGTTTGCGTGGTGGCAAGCCACGGCTTGAATACACGGCCATCTACTGCGATCATCTGCCAATCATTCAGCGAAGAGCATGGCGTTCTCTAGCTTTTCTGCTGGCTCGAGTTGGTGGTCCCGTGCTGCGAAAGTTTGAACTATGACAGAACTTATGCAACGTCTGCGCCGGAGCTGGATGGTTGCCGCGACTGTCAAGCGATTGGGCAATAAGCCGCTTAGTTTGACGATCTTGGGTACCCCTCTTGTTTTGTTTCGAACTTCCAGCGGCATTGCTGCCCTCTTGGATCGTTGTCCTCACCGCAATGCACCGCTAGGACCGGGAAAAATGGTCGGCGACTCGATCCAGTGTCCCTATCACGGCTGGCAGTTCGACCAGAATGGTAGCTGTGTCAAGCGCCCTGGTTGCTCCGAACCGGCTGAAATTGATTGCAGTACCCCCGCTTTCCAAGCTTGCGAGCGTAACGGGCTCATTTGGGTCCAGCTGGATAAGTCACCTACTGAAGAGACTCCGCCCCAGGCGAATTGGCATCAGGACGATAGATTTGCCAGCTTCCATTGGAGCAATACATTGCAATCGGAGTTCATTGATGGGATCGAAAACCTACTTGATGCAACTCATACGCCATTTGTCCATGCAGGTCTAATTCGCACGGAATCGAATCCTCAGACATTTCGAGCTACAGTGCGAATCCGAGAGGGGAAGGCCGAGGCGGAGTATTGCGATGAAGGCAAGCAATCAGGCTGGATTTCAAAGATCTTCGAAAGCAATCGAGGTAGTAGCTTTGGCCGCTTTATTCCTCCCTGTATCGCGGAACTTGAATACAGGTCCAAAGAGCATACCGAGTTTGTCTTAAACTCCCATTTCACGCCTACGGAGGATGGTAAACTCAGCGTCATATCAACGTTTTTCGTCCGAAAAACACTTATCCCCAGTTTTTTGAAGCGAGCCCTGTTGACTCCGTTCTTCGCGCGTGTTTTAACACAAGACGCTCGTATACTGCAGCAACAGCAAGAAAATGTAAAACGGTTTGGCGGGCCAAGTTATGTGTATTGGGAAGGCGATTTGCTTCGAGGGTTGATTGAAGCTTGGTTTCGCAACGGGCAGTTTCCGCAAAACTTTAACGACACATCGATTGAATTGCGGCTCTGAATTCTATTTTTTATAAGGCAATTTTAATGATTCGATTAGCAAATCAACTGTTACTTCCTTGTTTGGCGTTACTTGCAACTTTGGTATGCAGCGACCGGACTTTTGCCCAGAACGATGCTGCAGACGATTCTGGCTCCGCGGTCAATATAGATGAGACACATGATGCCCTGCGAGTCTTGCGCGACGGTCTCTTGGATGCAATTGCAAAGAAGGATGTGGAGGCGATCTTAGGTTACCTGCATGAAGATGTCGTCCTAACCGCCCAAGATGGTGACAAACTAAATTGTGTCAGAAAGCATGATGGCGTTCGCGACTACATGGATCGACTGCTCACTGGTGAGTCTCCCGGAGTCAAGAGTTTGGAGCTCGATTTTCACGTCTATGAACTGACAGTCCTTTACGGAGATGATTCGGGCGTCGCCTTTGGGCACTCCAACGATCACTATGTGCTTAGCGATGGAAATGAATTCGACTTGGCCACTCGTTGGACTTCAACTGTAGTGTTCGATGGTAATGAGTGGAAGGTTGCCAGCATTCACGTTTCTTCCAATCTTTTTGACAACCCAGTCCTTGGAGCCGCCACGGGTTATTTGATGCCAATCGGCGCCGGCGCTTTGGTTGCTGGACTTCTGATTGGTTTCGTCATTGCCCGCGTCGTAGGCAGTAAGAAATAGCTGTCGTTCCTAGCTGGAGAGCAGGCTCCAGCCGCCAACCTGGAATGGAATGGGTAGGCGGCTGAGGCCTGGAAGCGAACTACTAATGTACGTCTGCCCGGTTTGCGGCATATTTCCTCGCAGGTTGGCTGAACCAATGCGCGTCCAAGTACGGCGAAGGCGAAGTGTTGTTACGACGAGGCTACTTGATCGTTCTGCCTCTCCAACTCCGCATAGAACCATGCTTGCTGTCCAACAGAACTAACCGGGGCGGTGGTGCCGATTGTGCCGCGTTCGCAGCTATTCGGCTTTCCAACGATTAGCCAAACCGCTTCGGCATCCGTAGACGTTTTGAAGTCTCGCTGATTTTCGACTCGACATTGAAAGATGGAACTCAATGCATGTCGTGGGTATGCGCGCATTGAGCTTCGTTGATGGAACGCCAAAAAAGAAATCAAGGAGGATTTCATGCCGCGACCACTAATTCAATGCACACTACTTCGCAGCCAGAAGTTGTTGCTTTCGAGTATGCTGTTGCTGGGGGCACTATCGGGAATCCCCGAATGTGCACTGGGCCAAGAAGACATGGTGATTCCCATGTCCAACTACAATGATCTCCTAAGTCGAATTGACTCGTTGGAAGCGCAGGCCCATTCCAACCACCAACCCAGCGCCGTTCGGAAGTCTACCGGCATTTCTTCTTCTGAAGGCGGCGTATTCGCTAGTTACGAATTGGCGTTGCTGAAACCCGTGTACAGCAACAGTCCTGCGTTCTATTCGCATGACATAGTACCTGGGTTCGACGAAAGCGCAACTCTAACCGAGTTTTCCTATGACATCGAAGCTAGCCATCGCCTCGAACTTGGCTACCTATGCCCCTCCTCGAATATTGGTTGGCGGAGTCGCTATTGGTTCTTCGATTCAGATGACTCAAAGCAGTCTAGGTCTGATGTTGACGTGAAGATCGGTGTCGCGGATGACCCAGACATTGCGATCGATACCGTATCGGCTTCGTCCGCCGACTTCTATTTAGCAGAAGCTCGCTCCGCGCTGGATGTGTTTGACATCGAGGCAATATCAAAACGCAAGATCTATCGAAACTCGGTAACACTTGCTGGCGGTATTCGATACGCGTCAGTCGAGCATGGGTACTTTGGCCGCGACATTCTTGCTGGCTTCACCGAGAACCTGCTGCAAACGCAATTCAACTTCCGCGGTTTGGGGCCAACCTTGGCCTTGCAGTCAAGAAGACAACTCGGCGGCTCTGGATTTGGTTGGAATATTGGCACTCGAGGATCCCTGTTGTTTGGGAATACGGATGCAGTCTGGGAACGGATTACAATCGCGGGGAGCTCAGATTCGATTCGCCAAGATAACAATTTCCGAATGTTACCGGTGTGTGAGATGCAATGCGGGCTCGACTATCGTCGTATGCTTGGTTCAAGCAGGCTGGAGCTAGGCACTGGGTTCGAGGGGCAGGCATGGATCAACGGTGGGTCACCATTGTCCGGCGGTCAGGATGGTGCGACAGATTCTGATCGTATCGATACACCCTTTGATGAAGATCTTGGATTCTTGGGTGTCTTTTTCCGCGGTGCCATTCTCTACTGAGCACTATTGCATCACGCTCTGAAAAGTAACGCGATCTGAAAACTTGCAGCATGTCTTGCGCTAAACTAGGCATGCTGCATCAAGTTTTTAAGCTTCTCCGCAGGCTTCTCTAAAACTGCGACCGTTGAAACTGAGAGTCGCCGCGATAAACGTCGATCTCACTCTGGTAATGCCCTGTTTGCAAGGGCTGTATTGCTAGCTATTCGCAACCAGAGAATGTTCAGCTTTGGCAACTAACGATCTACGTTCTAAAAAGAGAAGCTCAGATTGGTTAACTCCACTTCGTGGCATTTTGGGGCGCGAAGTTGACGGAGCCTCTCTTGGTTTGTTTCGGATTTGTTTTGGTGCGGTTATGTTTGCACATGCCGTTAAATACTTGTATCCGCAGGGCGGAACAACCCTCAAGGATTATCTCTACCACGAAACGACTTTCAATTTTACGTATCCAGGATTTGCTTGGATTCAGCCAATTGCCGAACCCTGGTGGAATTGCTTGTTCCTGCTCATGGCTGGGGCCGCACTAGCTGTAGCACTTGGTATCTTTTTTCGCTTTGCAGCCACAGTACTTTTTCTGAGCTATGGCTACATTTTTCTTAGTGAGTTGGCCAAGTACAACAATCATTATTACTTGATGTGTCTACTGGCATTTCTGCTCTTATGGACGCCTGCTGATCGTAGATTCTCAATCTCAACTTGGTGGAAGCGGCGCGGACAAATTGAGACCTCTCACCAGGTTCCTTTCTGGTGCATTTTTATCTTACGGGCTCAGCTATTTATCGTTTACTTCTTTGGCGGATTGGCAAAGATCAACGCAGACTGGTTGACGGGCGTTCCTATGATCGGCAAGGGGCGTGAGGTTTTGGATTTCTGGACGCCAGTGCTGAATCTGCCACAGATCGAGCCGATTTATATTGGCTTGTTCATTGCTTGGTTTGGCCTGATCTTCGATCTCTCCATTGGTTTCTTACTAATTTGGCGGCGCACAAGGCTCCTTGCATTTGCATTGGTGGCCTCATTTCACATCGGGAATCACTTTCTTTTCCCAATTGGCCTATTCCCAATCATGGCCCTTTCAACCACCTTCGTTTTCTGCGAACCCGATTGGCCAGTACGATTCTGGCGTTGGATTCGAAAACCATGTTTGCACAGACCTCACAGCAAATGGTCCATTCTTGGTATGAGCCTGCTTCCGCCGATCGGTTTCTTGTTAGGGTGGAGCGACAAGCGAAGCGGAGTCATCGACAGTTCTAGCACTAAGATGTCCCCTGTCGTAATGATGTGTTTATTCGGTTTTCTATTGCTTCAGGTCACGATCCCGTTTCGTCATTTCTGGATCGCGGGCGATGCGAACTGGACCGAGGAAGGGCAGGACTTTGCGTGGCGGATGATGCTGAGGTCCAAGGACGCTAGCCATGTCATATTTCATCTAGCTGATGAGGAATTGCTGGTCGAGGATGCTCGGGGCAATTCACGGATCGATTGGTCACGAACACCAGAGTCAGCCGAACGATACCTTTTTGTTCCAATCGATAGTGCGCAATTTGATTGGTCGCATCATCCGGGACTCACGATGACATATGAGCCGACATTGGGCTTGCGCGCAGTGTATCCACTTGCGGATTCTGATGATTCTGAAACGATTGCGCTTCAACTCAAAAAACAGTGGGAATCGGTGACGCATCGGCAGGTACAGGTTCGGGAATCGATTGGCTTTGAAGACTTGATTGTGGCTTTCGAAGATCGCCAAGCCCTCGAAATCTCAGAAGTTGCAGCGCTGCTGGCAAGACTTCGAGAGTTGGATACACAGCTGAAGCGTCAACCAGGGCTTATGCGTGAGAAATATCGGGCCGACCTAGCTGAGGAGTTAGATGTACTTGCGCGACGTAGTGACATCGATCCGATGAAGGACGTGCTCATTCGACTACATCCGTTTAGCCTGCAAGCAGATTCAATTGGAAGGCGAAGATTCTTAATAATTGAAGATCCTGAATTCTCCAAATGTGGATCGCTTCCAGAGCAACTCACGCAAGGCAACGAATTGTTGGTGTGGGTCGACCTTGGGCGCCTAAGACCCGCTGATTGGGAGAGATTGCCAAATTGGTTTGCAACCTTTGAGGATCGTCAAATCAAAGTACTTTGGAATTACGCCAACGATCTAAACTCAATCCAGAAACGCAGGTTTAGCACATGCCCATGGATGATTCGTCAGTTTGCAATGGAAATCGCAAATCGATGGAAAGAGGAGACGGATCGACGGCCCCAAGTATTTGTCACAAGCAACATCATGATGAACTTCCGTGTACCTCAACCGCTGATCGATCCATCAGTCGATCTTGCTTCGAGTACCTATTCTCTCAGCAAACACAATGATTGGATTACGCCACTGTCTCACGAAGTCGGAACCGCACACCGTATCGCAGAACGCAAGCTGGGTTCCACTCTGAGGTAGTCGAAAGATTCGGATGCAATTGGGTTACTTTTGGAGAGTATCTCTCTGCATCGCTTTGAGATATCCAGTTGCGATCGGATCGTTGGGGCAAAGTTTGATTGCTGCCAGCATAGAGGCGTGCAAGTCTTGAAACCGCTTGCTGAACTCCTCAGGAGTCAAGTCCTCTTGCTTTTGCATCAGTGCGACGAAGGCTGCGTGTGTGGCGCGTAAGCAGGCGCGTTCTAGGGCGAGCGGGTCATCTCGTTTCGGCTCAGTTGGTTTTGCAGCGGGATTGAAGAGGCTCATTATTCTTTGGGCAGGCACGCATGTTCTCAGAACCATTTGGCCGTCTAGATCGGCCGTCGCGGCCACAACACCGATGGCATTACCTTGCAAATCTATAACAGGGCCGCCACTAGATCCAATCGCGAATTCCGCGGAGACTCCCATGATGTGCCGTGAAGGAGTGCTGGCGTCGACGTGTTCTAGATAGTGTCGCGAAACGATTCCCTCGCTCAAATAAAACTGGTTTCGGCTCGGTTGGCTGATAATTGCGATTCGAGTTCCGGTGGCATTGTTTTCTGATAGCGGTAGCGCGCGAAAGCTTGAACCCGCAATTCGGATAGCGGCTAAGTCATCGTTCTGGTTTGCGGCGACTACTTCCGTAACGGGATACGTCTTGCCGTCGGAAGTAGAGGCGACAACACGAAATTCTGGATCGATACTCGCAACAACGTGGTAGTTCGTCACGATGATTCCGTCGGACGAAATGGCGAACCCTGTCGCAACGTTGTTAACATGCTGCTTTCCACAGCCCGCACAATCCCGCACCTCGCCA
>JBCCEO010000279.1:0-9381 GCA_039030255.1 Planctomycetota bacterium
ATGCAAACAAAAATGATGACCTCACAAAACGATCAGCGATTGGAAAAACTTGTTTCATGCTTGGACCTTGTTATTCGGGAACAGGTCGGAGAGTCGTTGGCGGATACGATGCTTCGCATTCGACAATTGGCCGTGGAACGCAGGGCTGGGTTGCCCGACGCCGAAAATCGACTCGTAGAGGTCCTGCGAGGCTTGGAAAATGACGAACTGCGTGCGGTCATTCGTTGGCTGAGCATATTCTTTGACTTGGCTAATGTGACCGAAGAGCGACTACGAATTGAGGTATTGGAAGACCGAAGTCTGGCGGCTAATTCGGATGGCCTGCCGCGGGGAGAATCCATCGGATCCGCAATCTTGGATTTGAAGGAACAAGGCTTGTCGGCGGCAGAAATGCAACGCTGGCTGGACCGACTCAAAATCGAGCCCGTGTTCACCGCCCATCCCTCGGAAGCGAAACGAAGAACAACTCGACAACTATTACGACGTGTGCGTGAGTTGCTTGCCAAGGGTGAGTTGATGTCTTCTGATACATCAGAGATACTTGCGACGCTAACGGTGCTTTGGCAGAGCGATTTGGTTCGTCCAGACAGACCACCAGTAATGAGCGAAGTAAGTCGCGGTGTCTACTTTGCTTCAACGCTCTGGGATGTTGTCCCGCAGACTTATCGTGAGCTTCGCTCTGCACTGCTGAATGCATACCCCAACTACCATTTTGAGATCCCATCTTTTCTTGCATTCGGGACTTGGATCGGAGGTGATCGTGACGGCCATCCTTTTGTTACTGCTGAGGTAACGCGCCTTACCTTCGCTCGCCTGCGGCGTGCCGCTCTGGAAGGCCAACTGGCAGAATGCAAACTGCTGCATAATCAAATCGTTGTTTCTGACCAGCAGATTACGTCGGATGAAAACTTGCGAGAACGCATAGAGAGTTGCTGTGCAAACTCGCCAACTCTTCGCCGTCGTATTGAGCCTGTATCCGACAAGGAAACCTATCGTCGCTTCATCCGAATGCTTGAGTTTCGATTGGAACACACGCTAAGCGCAACCAACGACGGGAAGACCGACACGGCGGATGCTGTATTTGGTTCTGCCAATGAGTTTCGGAACGATCTCGAGCTTCTGCGGCACAGTTTACTTTCAAACCGCGGCCATCGACTAGTCGAACAATACCTACAGCCACTTATCGACTTGGTTGATACCTTCGGTTTTCACTTTGCTTCACTCGACATTAGGCAAAACTCAGAAGTACATCGAGAATGTCTACTGGAGGTCCTCGCCTTACAGTCGCTGGAATTTGACACGAGTGAGAAAGCACTCGGCAAACTTCTTTCCTCGGCGGGAACTCAGCCGAAAACTATAGACTTGGAGCAGCTTTCCGAACGATCGCGAGAAGTCCTTGACACTTTTCTGTTACTCGTTGATGAATCCAAGACATGGGGCATGCGTCCGATCGGTGGTTACATTATCAGCATGACCCACTCCGCCAATGACGTTTTGACCGTGCTCTGGCTTTGGCGTACAGCATGGGCCCAGCGAAACGGAAACGGTGGTGAAGAGCAGTCTCAAGTGCCCTACCTACCAATCATGCCACTGTTCGAAACAATTGATGACCTGCGCAACGCTTCCGGGATCTTGACCGAATTGCTTAGCAATCCGTTCTATCGCGAATATTTGAGGTCTGCTGGCCAGCCCAATCAAACTGTAATGGTTGGCTATTCAGACAGCACCAAGGATGGCGGCTATTTGACCGCTTGCTGGGAATTGCATCAGGCTCAGGAGAGTATGGCACAGGTCTCGAATGAACAAGCAGTTGAACTCACCGTGTTCCATGGTCGCGGTGGTTCGCTTGGGCGTGGTGGAGGCCCTGCTGCTCGTGCAATTTGCTCCCTTCCGCGAAAAGCCGTGCTGGGAAAGCTACGTGTTACCGAACAGGGGGAGGTGCTTTCCGAACGTTACGATGATCCAGTGATTGCTCACCGGCACCTGGAGCAAATCATCAACGCAACATTGATGGTCAGTGCCAGTCCTGAGCGTACGCCAGATACACAATGGGTCGAGGCAATGCAGTTCCTTTCAGAGAAATCACTTGGCGCTTATCGCGATTTCGTCGAACACCCCGGATTCCTTGGCTACTTTGACCAAGCAACCCCCATCAGTGAAATTGAAACACTTCCCATCGGCTCAAGGCCTTCGAGGCGGGGACAACGCAGATCGTTGAGTGATCTGCGTGCAATTCCTTGGACTTTCGCCTGGACACAATCTCGTCACATTTTGCCCGCCTGGTTTGGACTCGGAAGCGCGCTGCGGTCCTTCGTGGACTTGAAAAATGGTGATTGGACCACGCTTAAGGAAATGTATTCCCAGTGGCCGATGTTCCGCGCGATCATTGATAATGCCGAATTGGCATTGGCAAAAGCTGACATTTCGATTGCACACAAGTACGCGGAGTTGATTCAGCAGGAAGAAGGCGAGGCCGTGTGGCAGATCGTTTCGGAGGAATTTGATCGCGCCCGAGGAGCAATTTTGCTCATTAAAGGCACCTCGGAACTTCTGTCCGATATCCGCTGGCTACGTGAATCTGTGATGAAGCGGAATCCCTATCTCGATCCACTCAATTTGACACAGATCGAATTGCTAAAACAAATTCGTTCCAATGAAACTAGTGATGCGGAACTCACCCGCCTAGTGAGACTTACAATTCAAGGGATTGCATCTGGCCTGCGAACAACGGGATAATTTCGCTTTTACTCGTTTCGATTTACACAAAGCGTTATTGGATGAAAGAAATCATCTTCTGAGCTCTTGTTACAATTCGTCGTTACCGGGTTTCGTGCGAACCGCCCGCAAATGTACGATGAATTGCGGACGAGTTATCAAAGCTTCCGTAAACTGCTTTATGAGAATATTCCAATCCCTTGCGCGATGATGCCGCCTTTTCCCAGCTGAGCAAAATGACTTTTGTTGGCCCGCATGCCGAACCATTTAGGGCCCAAGCCAGGAAATTTTAATTAGTCAGATTTTTCTCGAAGTTATCGATCCACTCACTCGAGGAACCGCTGTTGGGGGGAGCCAAAATCTAGCAGCCCCTGATTCTTAAACATCATCCTGCCCAATTTGCATTTTAATGTTGTTTTCGCAGCTATTACAAACACCTTCAATAGTTAAGCCTTTTCACGGCTAAGCACCGACATTTTTTTCTCGGCGTCAACTTTCTTTTTTCGAGGAATCTTTCCTGGCTGCCAAAGTTTGAGAGAATGCTAGCTGTTTCATCAGTTAAGCTAGAAACTCCTCTCTTCGTTTAAGTGCACGGTAAAGCTAATGCGTGATTTGGGCTCAGTCAGCCGATTGATTGCAAGACTTCGGCGACAAGATGATGCAGCGGCAGTCCAGATATGGAAGCGCTACCATCATCGCCTAGAAGGACTTGCAAAAATAAAGCTACGTAACTCCTCGAAAACCGTTTTGGACGAGGAAGATGTCGTAATCCGCGCCTTCGCGACTTTCTTGCGTCGCACTTACGAAGGCGGCTACGAGTCGATGCGAGACCGCGACGACCTTTGGAAACTCCTCGCTACCATAACGCAATCCTTTGCCTCCAAGCAAAACCGTTACCTGCTTCGCAGCAAGCGATGTGTGGAAGGGTTTTCTGGGCCCAAGAACTCCGTCGAAGACATTCTCCGCAGGATGGCAAGCAAGGAACCGTCCCCAGAGTTTATCGCGGACATGTCTGAAACTTTGGAGAGCTTGTTTCAACGATTGAACGACCGCAAGCTCTGCGAAATCGCCTTATTGCGTCTCCAAGGCTGCACAAACGAGGACATCGCACAGCAGCAAGATTGTTCTGTACGAACCATTGAGCGTCGCGTAGCGATAATCCGCCGCAATTGGTCTACACTGCTGAATGACCAACGGGAAAACAAAAGCAGCATTTAGATCTAGCGCCCGGACTACAAAGCCTGTCAACTTTTTCACCTCATCGCGTGTCGGCTACTTCTCCAGCCCCTGACTCTCTCTGGCACGCCAAATTCCAAGTCTGGCGAGTCCATCACTTTCTCGAAGCACGTACTTGCTTTCAGGCAAAAACCTAATTGGCGACCCAACAATGCTTGGGCATTCTGAATTCCCCGTTTCTCGTGTGCTTGATTGGAACAATTGCGCACTGGCAATTGTTGATCTCCACAACATTTCCTCAAAATTGTTGTCGGTAAATTCTCGGAAAGTGGTTTATAGGGTTGAGACACAACGGAAATCTCAGCCTGAAAAGCTTGGTCACGGATGAGCATGCAGTCACGACGCATCTCCGTTTCTCTTTGATGCAACGAACGACTCCTATCATTCGCATTATTTAGCTGCGACGCCTTCCACATCAATCCACTGCCCACGAAGCGCAGGAGCAATATATGCTTGCCCAATTACGTGAACTCAGCTCTCGCATCCTAGCGCGGAAAAAGAAGGAGCTCAAAAAACGAAAACGCCGAATGGGCCGCACAATGCTTCTTGAGCAACTCCATGCTCGGACCGTCCTCAATGCGGCGCCGATTGCGGTAGGAGACCCCTGGTATGACACTCCAGAAAACGCGAGCTTAGTTGTAAACTCTTTTAACCAGACGTTGCTCGACAATGACTGGGACGCGGAAGGCTCGCCGCTACATGCCTCAGTAGTGTCCGGTCCATCCAACGGTTCGCTAAGTACATTCAACGCGGACGGAACATTTACGTATATGCCCGACTTTGGCTTCAGCGGCTTCGATTCGTTTACGTACAAAGTAAACGATGGGACGGACGACTCTGCGGCCGTAGAGGTGTCAATTTCCGTCGGCGGGATGTTTGGCCCTCGGACCAATCTAGAGGAATCACCTAGGGAAAGTCTCCTTCTCACTGGAGGCTTGCAACTGAGTGAACCATTAACACCTGGACTTCAATTGGTGTATCAGTCCAATACGATTCCGGAACCGATCGTCGTCTTGGAATCCTCGCTGAGTTCCAATGGCTTTCCTCCCAACGAAATCGACGCACAACTCACGTTTGACGGAACAATTGGGCAAAGCTACTCCTATTCGGCAATGAACCTGTTTGGCAGCAGTGACTTTCGACTCGCTCTGCAAGCGGACGCGACCTCGCTAGAAACGGGAAGATATGACTACTCGATCGATCTGAGTGCCCAAAGCTTTTTTGGTGCCTCCACGCAGACTTACAAAGGAAGCCAAAACATTGTAAATCGCAGCGATGCATCACATCCTTTTGGTCGCGGATGGCATCTCGCAGGACTCGATTCTTTGGCTGTCGCTGAGGATGGCGTGCTTTGGGTCCAGTCCGACGGTACGTCTTTATGGTTTGGTGCAGACGGAAACGGCGGATATGTGGCTGCCTCAGGCGATCTGTCCTTTTCAACGTTGGTTCCGAATCCAGACGCAACTTTTACGCTTACGAACAAGTTTGGAATCTCAAGTGACTTTGACGCCAGCGGTGCACTTACATCCATAACGGATCGCAACGGAAATCAAACTACGTTTGGCTACTCCTCGGGTCTTTTGACGTCCGTCATTGATCCCTTTTCCCGAATTACAAACCTTGGTTATACCAACGGCAAACTAACTTCTGTTACCGACTTCGCCGGGAGGACTTCGAGTCTCAGCTACGATGCCTTTGGCCGACTATCAAGCATCACACAGCCCGATCCCGATGGGACAGGGCCATCAAAAGCTCCCGTCACATCCTTTGCTTACGACGCTGACTCGCATCGCTTGACTGGTAGAACCAATGCGCTTAGCGACACGACGACATATGCCTACGGCCCCTCACACGGAAGGCTGACTCGAATAACTCATACCGATGGCACGGACATTGACCTGATCGCGATGCAAACGATCGGCCTTCCAACGTCAGACTTCAACAACAGTCTGGCGGCACCTTCATCGGAGGGCAACCTGACGGACGAGCGAGGGTACGATAGCACGTTCCGCACAGACCATTTCGGCAACGTGACACATTGGACAGATCAACTTGGCAATGCGCTGGTCAATGAAAGAAATATTAACGGTCAGACAATCCGAGTAACGAGTCCCGATCCTGACGGAAACGGCCCAGCGGAAAGCTCCGTTTCAATTCTCGGCTATGACAACTTCGGGAACCTGGTGTACCAAGAAGATGCCGAATCTGCCATTTTAAAACTGAGCTACAAGCCGAGCACACATGAACTAGAAACTGTCACCAATGCTCTTGGAGATATCTCTTCCTTTACATACGATAACAACGGGAACCTCTTGACGTCGACTGACACAGCTGCTTTTGCGACTAGCTTCGGTTACAACGCCCTCGGCCTCGTCACAAGCATGACGACAGCGGACCCTGATGGCTCTGGGCCGAAGACAGCAGCGACGACGATTTACGAATACGACGGCTTTAGCCGACTTGATAAGATCATCAACCCCGACAGTTGAGCGTGGTTTTCTAGACGAGATCATCTACCCTGATCCCGACGGAACTGGGCCGCTTGAACGCCGCGAAGCTGGCTTCATCTACGACGCAACGGGTAACTTGATTACTCAGCAAGTTGCACATGACAGCGCTGAGGCTCGAGGAACTACCGTTACGACGACTTATGATGCGGCAGGACGTCCAATTAGGAAATCCTATCCAGTATTCGGCATGCAAACGACATACGAGTATGACAACCTCGGTAGACTCACCGGTGAGTACGAACAAGGAGGCTTGCACACTACATTTGCCTATGATGCGGTAGGGCGTATCACTCTGCAAAGTCAAGGTTCGGAACTTGAACAATCGCCTGCAGAAACACACTTTGGCTACGATGCTGCGGGGCAGCTAACCTCCGTAACCGATGCACGCGGTTACACCACGAACTACGAATATGACTCGCGCGGCCTCGTCACCAGTGTTACGTTGCCCGATCCAGATGGAACAGGTCCGCTTTTCGGACAGACAACGTTTTTCCGCTATGACGATATCGGTCGGCTTACTCACGAGTTCGGAACCTTCACGCGCTTGACCGAATGGGAGCACGATAGTCGGAACCGAATCACGAAAATCACCCTGTCAGATCCCGAGGACCAAGGTGAGAGTACTCGCCCCGTCTACGAATACGCTTATGACGCTGTAGGAAACCTGCTTTCAGAGATCGATCCGCTCGGAAATTCAACCGCATACACACACGACAAAGAAGGACGTGTCACTTCCGTCACCAGTCCTGATCCAGACGGTGCAGGACCGTTAGCATCCTCCGTTGCTTACTTTGGCTACAGCACAGCAGGCTTGCTGACAAGCACGACGGATCCCAAAGGCAACACAACGACCTTTGTCTATGACAACCTAGGGCGCGTAACCGAAGAAGCTGGAGCAGATCCAGACGGTTTTGGTCCAGCCGCCAGTCCAGTTTCTGGATTCGAATATAACAAGTTCGGAAAGCTCGCGAAGTTCACCGATCCTGCCTACCGAACCACGACCTTCGACTACGACTGGATGGGACGACGCATTGGCAGCACAGACTCACTTGGCAACACAACCACCTACCAGTATGACAACTTCAGCAATCTCAAAGTCGTCACTGAGCCTGATCCGGATGGACCGGGCCCGCTCTCTGCACCGGAGACATCGTACAACTACGACGTTTTTGGCCGTACCACGAGAATTACCGATGCGGAGAATGGTCGAACTAATTTCACCTATGACGCGGTGGGTAACCTTCTTACGCTGAAGGACGCAGAGAACAACACCACAACGTTTGCCTACGATGGCGTGAACCGTCTCACGATGGAAACAAATCAACGTGGTGATTCTCGCTCCTACCAGTACGACGCGGAAGGAAACTTGTCACAAAAGGTCGATCGAAATGGCCGAATCGTGCAGTATCAGTTCGACAACTTGGATCGGATGACTGGCGAGTCTTGGTACTCTGGATCTTCCCTACCATCGCTTACCGTGACGACCGATTCCGATGGCGGCAATCAGAATGAAGTACAGCGTGTCGGCTACTCAGGATTTGTCTACGGTGGCATGCTGACGCTTGCTTTAGCCGGTGAAACAACCTCACCGCTATCAGCGACGGCAAGTGCTCAAGAAGTTGAAGCGGCCTTGGAATCCTTGCCTTCCATCGGTAGTGGAAACATTGCTGTTACCAAGAGTGATAATTTTGCCGAAAACATTTGGACGCTCAATTTCCAGGGAGCTCTGGCGGGTGCGGATGTAAATCAAGTCACAATTGATACTTCGTCCTTGTTTGGCTTCGGACTGGTTGAAATCGAGGAGACTTTATCCGACGGCGGCAACTTTAATGAAGTGCAGACGATAGAACTTTCCGATGCGTCTGGCGGCACATTCCGACTTGGCTTCTCAGGCGAAACCACGGCGCCGCTCGACTATGATGCGGGTGCGAGTGAAGTCGAATCGGCCCTAGAATCGCTCAACTCTGTTGACAATGTCACTGTCACCAGTACCAGCTCTAGCACCTGGACGGTTACTTTTGGTGGTAATCAAACGGGTCTCGATTTGCCTGAATTGATGGGAGATGCCAGCGGTGCGACGGGTGGCACGTTGCTCCGGAGTTTTGACTTTGCTTATGACAAAGCAGGTCAATTACTTTCGGCCAGCGATCCCGACAGTAGCTACACTTACACCTATGACAATCTAGGACAGGTTCTAACTGTGGACAACGGCGGAACTGCGGGTGTGCCCCAAGTCGTTTTGAACTCGGCTTACGACCACAACGGAAATCGAACTGGGCTCGCTGCGACAATCGATGGCATCGATGATTTCCAGAATAGTTACGCGTACGACGGACTGAACCGTTTAACGCGGCTGGAACAAATCGGTACGCTGGGAGGCAATGCAGTTGCCGACAAACGCGTGGACTTCAGCTACTTGATCGATGGACGTTACGACAGCATCGCACGCTACAACGACATTGCAGGTGGTGCATCGCATGAGGTCGCCACCTCGAATTACAGCTATGACGTGCTCGGTCGACTGGCTGAGCTTGACTATCAGCAAGGTGGCACGGACCTGTTGACTCCGTATAACTGGAATTACGACGACCTTAATCGGATTTCTCAGTTTTCAAGTGCCGACGGCATTACAGTCTACGATTACGACCTCACCAATCAAGTAACAGGAGCGAATCACACGTATCAGACGGACGAAGTCTACAGCTATGACAAAACAGGAAATCGCACAAATCTCGGTCATGACACCGCTGCCGACAATCGCCTGACTTCCGATGGAACGTACAGCTACACTTACGACGACGAAGGCAACCGAACAAACCGCGTCCACAACTTCACCGGCGAGGAGACGATATACGACTGGGATTACCGCAACCGGCTGGTGAGCGTCACAGAAAAGGACGCTATGGGCAGCACGACCAAG
>JBCCEO010000280.1:0-9338 GCA_039030255.1 Planctomycetota bacterium
GGCATTAGTTCCTGATAATCAGCAATTTATGTTTGAGGGCACATTCTTTGAAGAGCCTAGTCGGTCAAAAACTCAAAATAAGACATGATAAAAAACTATCTGAAAATAGCTTTTCGAAACATTGCAATCTCCGAATAGAACAAGGGTTTCAGGATGCGTAACGCTGCGCCTCGATCGTGGCCGAAGAGCTAGAAACGCCCCAATTGAGAAAGGAATAGGCGGATCGCAGAATTGCGGACCACCAGCATCTGCGAAGATACAGAAAAATCGCTGGTAATTCCTACAGAAACACAAGGCATTCAGAGATTTTTTCGTGGGTTTTGTTTAATTCCCAACAAAATCAACCTAGCCAATCTGCCCAAAACCCCGGTTCTAGTGGCTATGAAGGAGTTCCGCGAAGATGAACGCCTGTTGGGTGATCAACAGTGTTCTCATTATGCTTGGCGAGCGATTATCTCGGCCTTGAGTTCTTCGTAAGTCTTTTGAGGCTGTTCTTCTTCCTCAAACTCCTCCTCTGCATGCTCCTGCTTTAAAGTCAGACGGTTGCGACCGCGAGACTTAGATTCGTAAAGCGCTTCGTCAGCTCGGTCATAAATCGACCTTGCCGTATCGCCATCACGAACTGCAGTGAGGCCCATGCTCATTGTGACTACCGTCGATTCATTTTGCTCGCCAACCATAAAATCGATATTTTCGATGTACGATCGAATGCGCGAGCCAACCAAGGCGACATCGCCGTCATCGGTGTTGTCAAGAATGACCGCGAATTCGTCACCACCCAGACGACAAACCATGTCTGAAGGTCTTACACTCGCTTTAAGTGCATCACCAATGTTGACTAGGACGCCGTCTCCCGCAGAGTGACCGAAGGTATCGTTAATTCGTTTGAATTTGTCGACATCAATAAGCATGAGCGCAAAACCGCGATTCTTCGCAGCTTTCTTCGACAGCATGTACTGAATGGCCTCGTCGAAAGCCTTGCGGTTCCCAGTCTGACAAAGTCCATCTGTCCGAGCTTCCTTCTTCCGTTTGTCCAGCTCCTCAGCCTGCTTCTCAAGTTGGTAACGGCTTTGCACCAATTCATTTTCCAACTTGCGGTTCGAGTGCACCATGGTGGTGATGTCCGAAAGCAATCGCGTTTGCAGGTTTTCGACTTCCCCACCAACTTGGATGGCTGACAAGTCTCGCTCTGCTTCCACCAGAGCCGCATTGTGAACGTCGACGTCCTCATTCAGCTTGTTCGTACTACTCAGCAAAGAAGTCAATGCTTCCAGAGTTTTTTCTCTGTCCTTGCGAAGCTTTCGTGGCTCGTTGCCAAGTGTATACCATCTACCTCCGAGGAATCCGAAAACGAACCCAATGGCGACGGTTGCGATCGAGCAGCCGACAAGCACTATTAGTGATTCTGGATCTGTTGCGTAGTTCATATCGAAAGCGGTATTTGGAATGATTCGTAGGAAAGCATATGACCGGCGTTTATTACGTGGGGTGAATTAGACGCCGAAAGCAGCTATGTCGCTTGTTGCTTTGACAAATCAAGTGGGTTCTAACGATTATGCGTCCAACGAACCGCCCTATGAGCCTTTTTCACCCCGCTGCTTAGGTGGCTGCATGCTGAGCCGGAATGCCCTTTTATTTGCAGTAGCAAATCCGCACCACACGGTCATTGGAAATGAGAATTTCCGACGGAATCGTCAGCTGAATAGCCGAACCCGCAATCGCGGGGTGGCTATCGGAATCGCGGGTTGGTTGGTAGATTATTGGCTCAATTTTCAAGCCACAGAGCCAAATTTACGGGAATCCGAAATGTCACGCCAAGCCACAGCACGCCACATCTTGGTAAACAGCGAAGAGCAATGCAACGAGCTCAAATCAAAGATTGAAGCCGGTTCAGATTTCGCAGCTGTCGCCAAAGAACACTCCTCTTGCCCATCCGGCGCAAATGGTGGGGACCTTGGAGCATTCGGGCCGGGCCAAATGGTTCCAGAATTCGATTCCGTCGTCTTCAGTGGCGAGCTAAATGTCGTACACGGACCTGTTAAGACTCAGTTTGGTTTTCACCTGCTAGAGATCACCAGTCGTACCGAGTAACTTCTGCCAGGATTCCCGATTTTCCCGCTTCATCAACAAATAAATTTGCGAGAACACCATGGTTCGAACTGCTAGCACCATGCTGGAACTGGGTACTACTGCTCCAGATTTTTCCTTGCCCGACTACAACAACAACACTGTTTCACTAGCACAGTTCCAGGGCAAGAAAGCACTGCTTGTTGTGTTCCTTTGCAACCATTGCCCCTATGTCAAACATGTGGCTCCAGAACTAGCAAAGCTTGGTGCGGACTATCAGGCCAAGGAAGTTGGCGTTGTTGGAATCAGCAGCAATGACGTAGAAAAGTATCCTGATGATGCACCAGCGTTGATGAAGGAAGAGGCCGCGCATCAAGGATACAACTTCCCATACTTGTTTGATGAAGATCAATCGGTTGCACAAGCTTATCAAGCGGCCTGTACACCCGACTTCTACTTGTTCGACGGGGACTTCAAACTAGTATATCGCGGACAACTGGACGACTCCCGACCGAAGGAAGGGAGCGTGCCAGATGGTCGCGACTTGCGGGCCGCATTGGATGCAGTTTTGGCTGCTGCACCAATTCCGGAACCGCAAAAGCCAAGCATTGGCTGCAACATCAAGTGGAAAGAAGGAAAAGAGCCCGAGTACTTCAATCCAGCCGGTTCCGCCTGATCGATCCGGGGAATCGGGATGTTCAAGGCCTTGATCGCTAGGGCAATTTATTATCCGACTTTGGGCTATAACTTCTTGCTCGGTCGGATCTTGAAACGAAGGAATTGGTGGGACCCGATCAACGACCACCTTATTCTTGGCGCGCGGCCAATGCGTGGCGATCCGCAGAGATTCCACGAAATGGGTGTGACCGGTGTTGTCAACACTTGCGAGGAAATGCAGGGGCCAATTGCCGAATACGAAAAATTGGGCATCGAACAATTGTGGATCCCCACGACGGACTTTCACCACCCATCTCAGGAAAGTGTTTCGTCAGGTGCCGAATTCATCGAAAAGCACAGGCAGGGCGGCGGCAGGACCTACGTGCATTGCAAAGCTGGAAGGGCCCGCAGTGGCACCGTTGTCCTTTGGTGGCTCGTTCGATTCGGAGGCATGACGCCTGAGGAAGCACAAGACGTCATCCTGAAAAGCCGTCCGCACGCAAATCCGAATTTGTTCAAACGACCGGTAATTCAGGATTTGTGGTTCTCGCTCAATAAGCAGCCGTCCGAAACCAATTCGGAATCTGACTAAGGGTGCTTTCGGTGACCGAGTTTGAGCAGCAGATTTTGGTGCAAGTCATCGCCTTAGAATCTGGCGAGGTTGTTTCCTACGGCACAATCGCAAAACGTGCTGGAAAACCTAGAGCTGCTCGTGCTGTGGGGAGGTTCCTATCCAAGGGCACTTACGATATTCCTTGGTGGCGGGTCGTTCGCAGCGATGGGAAGCTTCCTCCTACATTTGCCTCCCTGCAGAAGGGAAAGCTATCGCAAGAAGGGGTAGTTTTTTCAAAAGAACGAATTCAGGAATCGCCAGCGGGTGACTTCTCCAAATCGCAAAAAAATCGAACAAGCTGATGAATTGTGAGGAAACTTCGTGAAATAGTGGCGTGCTTATGACATAATGAGGCCTTCTACTTGCCCTGGAGACGCCTCGTGAAAATTTCAGTTTCGCAGATCCGCCTAGTCTGTATTCTTTCCTGTCTTGCTTTCGCCTTTATCAATTCCATCTGTCTCAATTCCGCCAAGGCAGATTCGATCCTGATTGGACAAAACGGTGGTGGTACCGTGGTACCCTTCTTCGGCGCTACAGACCTCCAGGAAGTCTACGAGGCCAATCTTTTCACTTCTGGCGCGATGAATATCAACGCCCTATCCTTTTTTCGCCAAGCTGGCAACTCCGGAAGTGACATCGATGCGGTCACCTACAAAATCCATCTTGCTGTAACAACCGCCGACTCGTCCACTTTATCCTCAGACCTAAGCGCAAACCTGGCCGGTCTGACGCTGCACACATTCTTTGACGGCACACTAAATAAGACATCTGGTTACACCGGAACCGAGGCCCTTACTTTTAACGGTTCGGCGTTCGGCTACGACCCGAGCCAGGGAAATCTGTTCTTGTGGGTTGAGAAGTCGTCAGATCCATCTTCGGGCGGCGACCTTGTAATACAAGCGACGACCCAGGACGCAGGCCAAGCGATGGCTTCCAACTTCACCAACCGCGTAGAGAATTTTGGTCTCGTGACATCTTTCACCTTTGATTCTTTTTCCGTGCCAGAACCGAGCTGCTTGGGCATCTTGGCTGCTTCGCTCGCTGTCTTGCCATTTCGTAGACGCCGTAACTAAGCTGGCTAGTTGTCTTGAAATCGCCTTCGGTCTTTAGGCATTGCGACGGAACCAGAAACACCCGCAACCATACTTCTGCGACAAAACAAAGTCGTTGTCTGGGTTTTCGATCAACCCCTGGCTTTGGTCGTCGGGCAGCATAGACAAACTATGCAGGGTCAGCTCGGGCAAGGCTTCTTTGATCATTTTTGGATCGTAGATTCGGTGCGCGTTGAACTGGATTCGGGGTTTTCCAACGGGCACGACAACCATTAAAGAACCGCCCGGTGCTACAACACGTTGCAACTCGGTCAATGCCTTCTTATCACCGTTTGCATCCAGCGGATCTCCATAACGCCCAAGTCCAATATGCTCGATGGTGTGCATGCAGGAAATTGACTCAAGCGTTTGGTCTGAAAACTTCAGGTCGCAGAGATCGGCGGCCCCGCAGGTCAGATTGGAAAGTACGATATCTGCAGGGCGATAATCGTAGAATTCCACGGGGACCCAAGCCGATGCGAGGGTGGCAAAATAGGTGTACGAACTGATGTCAACGTGCTTGTCAGGATTGATTTCAGCCAAGACCCGCGCTGCCCAAGCCGTGTGATAGACGTAGTGACCATCAAATGGCAGTGTACCGGTATCATCGTCGAGTCGCGCCCAACGATCTTCCCACTCGGCACGAAATTCAGGTCGCTCGACCTCGTTAAGTGCCGCGAATTCTCGATATTGTGAGGCGAAACCCAGTTTTCGCTTTGCCTTCCGTAGCATCTTCATTGCATTTCCTTGCGATCGTAATTTTCCCGATTATCCACTGAAGAGTTAAAAGACTACAAGATCGATCCTGCAGGAATTCGCCTTTAACGCGTTGGCTGGAGGAGAAGAATGATGGAATTCAACCAGCTTCATTCGCATTGCAACATTCCTATTTAGACATCTAGCGAATGCCTTTCAACACGACTTGTTTTGGGTTCTGGGATTGAGTGTCAGCTGCTTCCGGCGATAATTCCATCCTGTCAAAAATTCTAGGAAACGAACTCAAAAAGGATCAAAGTGGCTGGACTGTTCTTAAGTATCGACGGGATCGACGGATGTGGAAAATCCACGCAAATGGAACTGCTCCAGCAGTGGCTCGCCGAGCAAGGTCAAGAGCTTATCCGGGTGCGTGAGCCCGGCGGCACTCGACTGGGCGAATCGCTTCGCGAAATCTTACTTCACAAGGCAGAGATCCCGCTCGTCGCGACATCGGAAATGCTAATGTACATGGCCAGCCGAGCACAGCTGGTAGAGGAAATCATTCGCCCAGCACTAGCAGTCGGTAAAACCGTGCTGTCCGACCGTTACCTGCTGGCGAACATTGTCTACCAAGGCTACGGCGGCGGCTTAGAGCCGAAACGAATTTGGAGCGTGGGCGAAATTGCCACAGGAGGCTTGGCCCCCAGTCATACGTTTATTCTAGATATTGAACCTGAGCAGGCCTTGGCAAGGCTGAGCAGCGAGAAAGATCGCCTTGAGAGTCGCGGTCTGGAATACATGACAAGGGTGCGGGAAGGATACTTGAAAGAAGCACCGAAGTTGGGTGAGGCTCATTCCATTCTGGACGCAACTCAGTCAATTGATTCCCTGCAATCCGAAATCCGACAAACAGTCGGCAAGTTGCTGTTCGACTAGGTTGCTAGACGAACAGCATCGCGTGCCATTAGAAAAGCGAAGCTGTAAATAGCTCCGCTTGGATTGAAATTCAGCCTTGTTCTCGCGAAAAGATCTGCTCCCGTTGCAGCAGATGTGTTCACCATAATTTCTACTTGGGAGAAACGGTGGCCATCATGCGTTTGCCAAGCTGCTGCGGTTCAGAATCCAATTTCCCGTACTGCAGAAGCTCTTCTAGCACGCCTTCCATGACGCGTCGACCTTCTTCGATGTGAGCCATCTCCCGACCTCGGAAGATTACAGAAACTTGTACCTTGTCTTTGTGTTTTAGGAAGCCGACAGCCTGCTTGACCTTGAAGTCAATGTCATGCTCTCCGGTCTTGGGACGAAGGCGAATCTCTTTGAGCTTACCGTGATTGCCGGAGGAAGAACTTTGTTTCTTCTTACTCTTCTCATATTTGTATTTGCCGTAATCCATGATTCGGCAAACAGGTGGCTTCGAATTGGCAGCTACTTCTACCAAATCCAATCCAACATCCTGCGCTCGTTCCAAAGCTGCATCTATGGGTAAAATCCCTAGTTGCTCGCCTTCTGCGCTAATGACTCGGACCTGGCGTTCACGAATGTTGTTGTTGATGCGAGTTTGATCTTGGTTCCTCTCGTTTCTTCGGTCTCTTGCTGGTGGCACGTTGTTGTAAATTCCCCCTTTCAATAAGGAATGAAGAACTTGAAGACATACCCAAAACTCCCTCGAAAAGCATTAAATGAGAGGAGGCAGTCGTCCATCGACTACGGTCTGCAAGCTCAACTGTTGATTAGTTTGGCTCGACACAGGATGCTCGAGCGATCACTTTGCATGCTCAAGTATCCCATATTTTGGCCGTCATCGTCAATAATAGCTTGGCAATAGCCTGCGATTGGGCACAAGAATTTACTTTTCTGGTCTCAAATGGGCTCCATTCGCCTAGCATGCCTGCAATCTAAACGGCCTTGGCTCGCAAATTTCTGCTCGCGATCTAACAGGTTAAGACAAGCCTACTACCGTCGACGTTCACAAATTTCCCTGGCTTCTGCGTTTTTCACTCTACGAATGATGATGCTCGTGTTGAGAATCGGCTTCCAGACTGCAGCCCATGTCCTGATGTTGGCCACGTTGTACCTCAATAGTGCGATGAGAAATGCCAAACTCGTGATCTAAGTCATGATGTAGCTGCGCCAGTAATTGATCTTGTTGCTCCGCAGTACACTCTGGGCACAGAAGCCGAGCGGTCAGAGCTACATCGACCGTACTCACCGACCAAATGTGCAAGTCAGCTACTTCCTCGACCCCAGGCGTCGATTCCAAGAATTCTCTGACTTCGACCACATCCAACTTTCTTGGAGCGGCATTCATCATCATGCTCGTAGACTCCCGAAGAAGTTCCCAAGTTCCAAATGCCAGAACAAAGCAGATTGCGATGCTCAGCCCGGGATCGACCCAGTGCCAATCGGTGAACATCATCAAAACTGCGCCAACAACAACCGCTAAAGAAACCGCAGCATCCGTCAGCATATGCAAATAGGCCCCACGAACATTCAAGTCATCGCGTCCGCCTGCCAGCAAGCGTGCAGTTGCAAAATTTAAGACTGCAGCAAACAACGCTACGAAGATAACGGGCATTTCTAAAACTTCGCTCGGCGCAAACATTCTTCGAACCGACTCTACCGCAACTCCGACAATCGCAACAATAATTAGCAATGCATTGACATTTGCGGCCAAGATCGTGAATGAACGTTTGCCGTAGGTCCAACGTCCGCCTGCCGATTTTCCCCGAAGCCAGTGTGCCCACCAAGCCAAAATCAATCCGGCTACATCACTCAAGTTATGCCCAGCATCCGCTAGCAAGGCCATCGAGCCAGACCAAAGACCGCAACCCGCTTCGCCAATTACAAGCAGTGTGTTGAGCACGACTGCGATACAAAACGAACGGTTCAACTTCAAGTTGGCCGCATCTCCGTGGCAGCATCCGTTTTCGTGACTAGGAAGCAAGTGCATGAAGCAGAACGCAAAGAAAACTGAAACATAGAGAGAGCAAGATCGCTGTGCTCGCCCGCGTCAAACCCGATAGGATCGAACAAGCCTTTTAAGCAGTCTACTTTCATTTTGAGCTTCCTGCCAACAGAGTCTGAGCCTACGAGGCAAATCAGGGCTGTAGTTTAGAGCAGCCCTCCCGGAGGCCAGCCCCCATCCAAGCCCAAGATTCATCGAGCTATGTACCTTCCCGTCTTCAAAAGAATAAGTCGATGGCTATGAACATCAAAGTGTTCAAACGGGACAGGATTGCGGCCTCTCATCCGGGAATCTTTGCTCGCGTTATGCCTAGCGCCCCCGGGCACTTGGCATTTCATAGTTCTTATTCATCTTGTCCCACCATGAAAGAAGTGACGCTTTCATCTTTGCCACTATGGCGAGCTCTTCAGCGGCAAGATTGTCCTTCTCGCCAATGTCCACTGACAAGTTGAACAACTTGAGTGCAGAGCCATCGGGATTGCAGAGCAATTTCCAATCGCCATCACGCATTGCTAGTTGGGGACTGACATGTTCCAGTTTTCCGGGCTTGATACTGCCGTGAACGCCGTATTCCCAGAAAATCGGCAATCCGCGCTCAACAGCGTCCCCCAGAAGCGCCTGTGACAGGTCGACGCCATCGGAGGCTTCGACCGATTGCTTAACTCCACAGATTGCTGCAACCGTTGGTAGAACGTCGATGGCCGCCATAGTGGTTTTGTCGTTTGTCGCCCCGGCGGGAATCTTTCCTTTCCACCTTGCGATAAATGGCATGCGGATGCCGCCTTCGTAGAGGCTCCACTTGCGACCGAACAGTGGACCGGTGAAACCGGGAGGCGAATGTCCGGCATCGTAGTAGCGTGGCCAGTCGGTTGGGCCGTTGTCGCTAGTGAACAACACCAGCGTATCTTCGGCCAGCTCCAGCTCGTCAATCGTCGTCAGCAATCGCCCGATCTGTTTGTCCATTTCGTCCAACACTGCAAAGAAAGTGTTGTCGGGCGGATTGTCGGACTTTCCTTCCCATTTCCTCGTCTGCTCCTCGGACGGAAAGTGTCCGTCGTGGACGTCGTTTGGGAAAACGCGCAGGTAAAAACGTTCCTCTCGATGCTCGCGCATAAACTCGATTGCTCGATCAACATAGGTCTCAGTCGTCTTGTTTTTTGGCAAATCGAGAATCTCACACCGACCGTGATTCCAGAACGCATCTTGATTGCCAGTCTTCTGCCAGAGGATTCGGTCGCCCAACCCCTCA
>JBCCEO010000281.1:0-9326 GCA_039030255.1 Planctomycetota bacterium
CAGCGCGCCGCCCAGGGCGAAATCCTGCTCTACCACCAATACCTTGGCCCCGGATCTCCCCGCTGCCAGAGCCGCGCACAGCCCCGCCGCCCCCGCGCCGATGACCAGAACGTCAACCGTGCTGTGGCGCTTTTCATAGCTGTCGGGATCGCGTCGGTAGCTGCCGCGACCCATGCCGGCCGCCTTGCGGATGAAATGCTCCGCGTAGGAGCGGACTTGGTAGCCATTCAAAACATGAACCATGCGCATTTGTTGAACCATTGCGTCGTTAAAGGTGCTTAACGGAATATGCACCAATCGTTTCTTGAATCGTCGCGCAATTTTTCGAAAAGTTGCAGTTGGCGGAGCAGGACTCAACAGCGCAATTTGAGATTCTCGCGCATGCAAACATGCAGCACCAACAATACGCTCTTCCAGGCTGTCCGCGAAATCTAGCCGACCGTCTTGCCAAATGTCGGGCACGGGTATCGGTGGGAACAGGAACATGGCTCCGCCGTAGGTCGCTAGGGCAATGCCGGGTCCGATCATTTCGTCAGCAAAGTTGGTCGCAAAAAAGCCCAATGTCGATTCATTTTGGTGTTCCGCATGCCATGTGGTCCGCCAAGGATAGTCCCGAGGATCGGCCGGTGTGTCGAAAAGCATGACGCAGCAGTCCATCGTACCGACACTAGGTGGCATGACTTTGACATAAATTTCGCCGTCGTACCAATGCCTTAGCGTTTCACGAATATCGATTCCATCTTTGATGCTGGTGGAAAATTTCTCGCTGCGGGCCAAGTCCGCACCAATCAAGGCTTTGGCACGATCAAACACACGGGCACGAAAACTCTCGATCAAATTGTCCTCGGGTGGCCAAGAGCATTGCGAATGTGGGTTCCACTGCGTTTTCCACTTGTCCATCTCTTGCTTGATGGGCTTGCGGCGTAATTCCAAGCTGCGCCAAGCCATGGGCTGTCCCGGCAAGCGGCTGACAACGCTGACCGTCTCTCCGCCATCGGACTCTGGCAAACGAAGTTGGTCGAGTCCCAATGCTACTTCTGGAAGCTCTGTGTCCTCTGCGAAGGGATAGCTCCTGGCCGTATCAATCAAGTGAATCGAGTACTGGTCGCCAAGAATCTGCTGGGCTGAAACCGCGATCGTGTACAGGTCCGGCGTCATGCGATGTTCAAGCAGAGATTGATTGCGAATATACTTTAAGCACTGCGTCAACAGTAATGGTGTAATCTTGCGGGCACGCTTGCCAAGGTCTTGCCTGTAACTGCTTCGCGCCGACATAAGTAGTTGTTTGACGCCATCAATGGCCAAGTTTTCGTCGTCTTCCAGTTGGACTCGCGCCTTTTCGTAGAGACCTGTGATAAACGGCAGTTCGCCAAACATGAAAGCCAGAGAACTCTCGCGAACGGAATAGCGTTGCGGTTGTTCAACGGAGTCATGAAAGGGAAGCTCTTTATCCTCGGCGTTTTCGGCAACGTAGCGATCGTGATAGATCTCATGCAGCCAAGGCCACTCCAGAATGGAACATACGAAAACGATCTTCGAGTACTTCAGCTCCATTTGTTTCAGCGACCAAGCCATGTGCTCGAGTCGCTGGATGGTTTGCGTTTGAAAAGGTCGCGTCATGCTCGAAAGCATGGCTGTTGCGAATTTTTCTAAGGGAACATTTCGCAGCGCGTAAGGATCTGGCATCACGGTCGCCAGAGGCTGAAAAGAACCTGTTTCCAAATCGCAGAATTTGATCGGCCAATGTTCACCCAGAGCGACACGCATTGCCATAATCATCGGCTGGCAAGGATCGATGGGAACATAGCTCCATGCATCTTGAGTTCCTTCTTCGTCCTCCTGGTCGGGCTGTTCCGTTTCAGGGGTCCAAGAAGTCGAAAAACTGGGCGCCGCTCGCTGCAGTACAATGGAGGGCTGTGGAAGTTGCTCGACTCCCGCCAAGACTTCCGTTTGGAATGACGCGGGTAGCGCCACCGCGAGGCAGTCGCATTGATGCTCGAGAAGCCATTTACGGATACTCAGCGCGCAATCTCCACTACCATTGACGACTGGCAGGCAATGGATTCGTTCGCTCAATTGAAGCGGTGAAAGATTCTTGTCTTGGTCCGTCATAGCTTTCGCCAAAAATTCTAAGGTGCCCAAACATCATGATAACGTCCCGCCTTCTGCGTCTGCTGTCGCTAGTGCTTGTTAGCACGCAAATTCTGGTTTTCTCGACAAACTCCAAGTCCCAAGAAAGGGCTGATTGTGCCGAGATCGAGCGGCGCATACCGCCTGCTGGAATCACAATGAATCCAGCTGACCTGAAGCGATGGGAAGTGGAGGTCGTTGAACTAAAGAAACAAATGAAGTTTGTGGACCCTGAGCATCCCAATTTGGCTGACGTTGGAGTGCTCATCAAGGCCTGTGAGTACGCGATGCTGCATGGCGAGTTTTTTCGCAAGAGCGATGCAGGACGGATGGATCGGCTGTTTGACTTGGCAGGCAAGCGGTTGCAAGATCTACAGAAGCGCCAAGTGGGTTGGGACAAGCTCGAAGGACTTCAAGTGCGCGGCTTCCGCTCTCGCGTCGATGACTCCTTTCAACCAATTGGACTGGTATTTCCAGAACAAGATGCAGCGAAGGAACAGCCTGAGTCCGGTTTTCCGCTTTACGTTTGGCTGCACGGAAGAGGCGACAAAGTAACCGACTTCCATTTCATCCACGACCGATTGGACAAAACGGGACAGATTGCCCCCGCCGGCGCCATTGTGTTGCATCCCTTCGGCCGACAGTGCATTGGCTACAAGTCAGCTGGTGAAACCGATGTGATGGAAGCCATCGACTTCGTCTGCGACAACTATCCTATCGATGAGCGGCGGATCGTGCTGATGGGATTCTCGATGGGTGGTGCAGGTGTCTGGCATTTGGCCGCTCACTATGGCGAACGGTTTGTGGCTGCGAGTCCCGGTGCTGGTTTCGCCGAAACGGCCCGATATCAACGACTTACTCCAGAACGTTTTCCCGCTGAATACGAACAGACGCTCTGGAAGTTTTATGACGTGCCAGGCTATGTGCGCAATCTTTTCAACTTTCCCGTCGTTGCCTACAGCGGCGAAAATGACAAGCAGATTCAAGCGGCTCGCGTGATGGAAGAAGCTTACCTCGCCGAAGGACGTGAGTTGACTCACTTGATCGGTCCAGGCATGGGGCACAAATACCATCCGGATACGCTCAGGGAGATTTTGGGCCGCATGCAACAGGCAGTCGAGCAAGGCCAACTTACCGATCCGAAAGCGATTCACATTCAGTCTCCTCATCTGCGATATGCCCGTCGATCTTGGCTGGAGGTCGATGGAGCCATCGAGCAGTTCGGCGATACGCGAATCGACGCGCTCAAGAGCGAGCATGAAAACTGGGACCTGAAAACTAAGAACGTATCGCGGATCGCCATTGATGCTTCGATTGAGACAGCTCCCCAACAGACGCTCAACCTGGATGGGGCTGCCGTTTCGATTGAAAGCGGCGTCAAGAATTATCTTGCGTTAGGAAGCGAGGGATGGAAGCGAATCCTTGAACCAGAGCCGATCCGCAAGCATCCAGGACTTTCCGGTCCCATGGATGATGCCTTCATCGATCCTTTTCTGGTCGTGGTGCCAAGTCGTAAGTTGAAGAACCCGCAAGTTGAGAGCTGGATGCGTTGTGAACTCGAGTACTTCAAGTCGCGTTGGCGTAGTCTCTTTCGCGGCGAGCTACGCATCAAGCAGGATCTCGACGTCACCGACCAAGACATGCAGAAATTCCATTTGGTGCTGTGGGGCACGCCAGATAGCAATTGGATGATGGGAAGGCTTCTTGGGCAAACGAAGTTGCCAATGAAATGGACATCCGGTGGTCTTCGCTGGGACAACAGATTCTATACTGCCAACTCCCATATCCTGCAGTTGATTCAACCCAATCCCGAGGCCCCCAAGCGATACATCGTCGTAAATACGGGGCCAACATTTAGGCCTTCACACGACCGAACGAACTCGCTGCAGAACCCCAAACTGCCAGATTGGAACATCTTGTCGCTAGAGGAAACACGTAACGCTGAGAAGGCAGGCAAGACGGTTCGCTGTGGGTTTTTCAATGATGACTGGCAACTGGATCCCAATTTGACCTGGGGAAACTGAGAATTGGCTCAAGGAAAGAACAAGTTGCGCGGGTCAGCGGTCCGGAAAGATATTGAGCAGAAAGGCAAGCAATCCTATACTTACGGCCTTGGATTTGATCAATCAACGTGCGTCATCAAGCACAAAGGCCGGAAATGAATCGAGCAGATAAGCACGACTTGGAAAAAAACGAGCTAGCGGAGAAGCTGGGAGCCGGAATTGGCGCCATTCAGCCGGCGATCCCTCTCATTATCGGTGTCATTGCCTTAATCATCGTTGGTGGGGTTGCTTACGGACTTTACACCTCGAATACAAACAGCCAAGAGGCTGCGGCTTGGACGGAGTACTACTTCAGTCTTTCTGGCAACGACGGTCTGTCGGGCAGTGATGCTGAAACGCTTATCTCAGTTGCCGACGACTATCCGGATTCGTCGATGTCCGGCTGGGCTCGACTAGCTGCCGGGGATAAGTACCTGCAATCGGGCGTTGAGGCGATGTACTCGAATCGCAAGCAAGGAATCGAATCGCTCCAGAAAGCCGTCAGTACCTATGAGCAGTCCTTGAATGAATCCAAGTCGGATGAGCTGAAGGTTAAAGCTTTGTTGGGTTTGGGACGGGCGCACGAATCTCTAGGCGAATTGGACAAAGCTGGTGACTACTACCAGCAGTTTGTTTCCTCGTCGGCTCCACCTCAAATGATTGCGTCGGTGAATGAACGGATCACCTTTCTAAACAGTGAAGGTGGCAAAGCATTTTACGATTGGTTTTCAAAGCTTGATCCCAAGCCTTCCGCCCCGATCAATCTACCCGAGAATATGACCCTGCCTCCAGATAGCCCGAATTTGAATTTCGGCACCGACAATTTAGGGACAGGTTTAGATTTAGACCTTGGAAACGTAGGTCGTGGGCTCGATTTAGGTGGTGATTCTACCAGCGGTGGTGATTCGGCAGCAGATTCAACCAGCTCGGAATCGACGGGCGAATCGGGTGCTGAACCCATCGATCCATCTAATGTTCCTGATCTGAATGCAACGGCTCCAGAGGGAACGGTTGATAATATCAACGACTTGGAACTTCCTCCGCAGGACGGCGGAGCAGGGGAGGGCACCGCGGCTGAGTCGTCTGGCGAGACAAGTGAATCCGCCGAGTCCAGTGAATCAGAATCAACCGGCGATGATTCCTAGGAACTGTTGACCAAACCAGCGACGTGAATCCAGAGTCACCCAACACAGTCTTTGAGCATACTGTAACCGAACAAGAGCAAGGCCAGCGAATTGACGCTGTTCTTGCTCTTTTGCTTGATGGCTACAGCCGAGTGTTTCTTCGCAAGGTAGTTCAGGATGGTGGCGCGACCGTAAACGGGATGGTTGTGAAGCCGAGCTTTAAGGTCCGTGAAGGCCAGGAAATCAATGTCGACTTGCCGCCCATACCGGTGGACGGTCCGCAGCCAGAGGAAATCGAACTCTCGATTCTCTACGAAGACGAATACATGATCGCTGTCGACAAGCCGGCAGGGATGGTCGTTCATCCTGCCAAAGGCAACTGGAAAGGAACTCTGGCTAGCGCTCTCGCATTTCGCTTTCAGCAACTGAGTGACGTCGGTGGTGTAACGCGTCCAGGCATTATCCATCGACTCGATCGAGATACGTCCGGCGTCATCCTAATCGCAAAAACGAATGCCGTTCACCTACATCTTTCGGAGCAGTTCGAGCAGCGAAAAGTCCAGAAAGAGTACTTCGCCTTGGCAATTGGCAAAGTCGAACTGGATCGGGATATCATCAACTTGCCAATCGGGCCACATCCTTATCAACGGGACAAAATGGCGATTCGGAAAGATCATCCGAAGTGCAAGGAAGCGGAAACCAGGTATGAAGTTGTTGATCGTTTTGGCGGAATCAGTGCAATCAAGTTAGAGCCCAAGACGGGTCGCACACACCAAATTCGTGTCCATTTGAGTCATATCGGGGCGCCCGTCCTATGCGATCGACTCTACGCAGGGCACGCAAGAATTAGCCGAGGTGAACTGCTCCGCCGAATCGCGCGGAAGCTTCCAGCCTCACCTGGTGATGACGATGTGCTACTGGAGCGGCAAGCCCTGCACGCACATCGAATTCGCTTCACTCATCCTGCCACGGGCGAAGAAATGCAGTTGGAGAGTCCTCTTCCTGCTGACATCTTGTCCGTGATGGAAGTTCTATCAGGCTTGAACTAATAGGCCCGATTTAAGCCTCCGCTCATAGGGTTAATCAAAGTTTGGCCGACTGTGTGGACATTTTGCCTATACTGGACGGATCGAGTGAGTTGGCTCAACTCGTTACTCGCTCGCTTCCTTCGAAACCCTTTTTCCACGGATCGTATTATGTTAGCCCGCTGTTTCATGGTGCTTATTTGCCTCCCCATTTTCAGCCAAGCGCAAGAGTCCGAGCAAGGGTCCAAGCAGACGGCTGATTTAGCTGAGCGCAAGTATTCGATTGTGATTCATGGTGGCGCTGGCGGAAATCCGGCTCAGTGGAGCAAAGAACATAAAGATGCTCGTAGGGACGGATTGAATGCTGCCCTTGAAAAGGGATTGCAAATGCTAGAAGCGGGCGGTCATTCGCTGGACGTAGTCGAATCCGTCATTCGAATTCTAGAGGACGATCCGACTTTTAACGCAGGTCGCGGAGCTGTGCTCAATGAGAACGGTGAGCACGAGCTCGACGCCTCGATAATGAATGGCAAGACATTGAGCTGTGGAGCAGTAGGAAGCGTTAGAACAATGAAGCACCCTATTTCGGTAGCGCGCAAAGTTATGTCGGAAACGCGACATGTGCTGTTGATTGGAAATGGTGCGGAAAAATTTGGACTCTCTCAAGGACTAGAGACCGAGAAGCCTGAGTATTTTCGAACTCCCAAGCGCTTGCAACAGTGGCAAGATTGGAAGAATCGACAGGCTAAGAAATCCGCCGCTTCCGTCGCAAAACCGGAAAGCTATTTTGGAACTGTGGGCTGCGTAGTTTTAGACCAGCACGGTGACCTGGCCGCCGGGACGAGCACCGGTGGATTAATGGGTAAACGTTGGGGCAGGGTAGGGGACTCGCCAATTATTGGTGCCGGAAACTATGCCGACAATGGAACGTGTGCAGTATCCGGTACGGGGATTGGTGAAGAATTCATACGGAGAAATATTGCCGCTGATGTCGCAGCACGAATGCGCTATGGAGGTGTGACCCTCGCCTCTGCAGCCAAAGCGACGATTAAATCTCTACCAGAGAATGCAGGCGGGATCATTTGCGTCGATGCCAGCGGCAATGTGGTGATGGAGTTCAACACAATTGGTATGTCGCGGGCGTTTGCTAACTCCGAAGGAGACCGCGGCATCATGCTTTCGCTGGTAGAGTAGCTTTGTTGTGCGAAAGGGTAGGACGAAAAGTCATTCGATTCGACGTTACAGGGTTCTAATCTAAACCAAAAAGGTTGTCCTCGGAAAGCGATGAGGAGGGCATGGGTCCTTGATTGGTCGCAGGCTGGTGGCCGTTGGAAGCGGGAGCACCAGGAATTAAGAGCAGTTGCTGGCAGAAAGGGCAGGAAGTTTGTTGCCCCGCCGCGCTGGCAGGAACTTGCATAATTCCTTGGCAGCTTGAGCAAGAGAGTTGGATGTCGGGCGCGTGGGTAATAGTCGGCGCAGAAACCGGCGCCGGGCTTGCCGGAGCTTGGGCCTGAGCAGGCGCCGATTCTTCGACTAGTTCGAGTGTTAGTGGTTCTTCCTCAGCGGCAACTACCTGGGGAACATCGGCGATCGGAAATGACGTTGGTTGTTGGACGGGCGATTGGGCCGCGGCAGGGACTTGAAGGATCTGTTGGCAATAGGGGCAAGCCGTTTGCTGACCAGCCGCACTAGCCGGAACTTCCAGGACTCCTGAGCAACTCGAACAAGAAATCTGGATGTCGCTTGGCGCGGTAAATGTTGGCTCGGGCGCTGGAGCCGAGTTTGGAACAATCGATTCTTCGGCGAAGTCCAGTACCATCTCCTCCTGTTCTTCTTCCTTGAGCTCGATTCGGAAGACTTCACCGCAGGAATGACATCGGCCCTTACGGCCCTCCATTTCTTCCTTTCCTTCGAACAGCTGTTTGCAGCTGGGACAGGAAAAAGTGTATTTCGTTACTTGTTGTTCGCTTGGTTGCGGGTTTTCGGAAATCGTAAAAATAGATTTGCATTTCCTGCATTGTCCGGTGGTTCCAAGCAATTCTGGTTTGGCCATCAGCACAAAGCCGCAACCGGGGCAGGGGATCTTCAGTCGCGTATCCACTTCCTCGACAACCACAACTTCTTGTGGCTTTTCGGGAATCAAGAGAATCGTTTTGCATGCTGGGCATTCGCACTGGCTACCCTCGGTGCCGTCTGGCACACGTAGCTGGCGCGAACAAGTATCACATGCAAATTCGATCGGCATCGAGAACTGGCTTTATTTGGGGCAGGGCGGGAATCGAAAAACAGGGAAAGTCAGACAAGCGATTCAGGACGTATCAGCGAATCGGCGAGTGGTCGGCGAAGCCTGTATATTCTTCCATGCTTCATTGCATACCGTAAAAACTTAGGCTACTTCGTTCTTCCGCATTATGCAATAAAACTACGAGCCAGAACCGTCACTGCTACTGGCAGAGGAGGCTATGCGATGGGCTATGAGGCCGGCGACATAACCGCCTTTAAAGCCGGCATCAATGTTGACCACGGTGACTCCTGCTGCGCAGCTACTAACCATGCTCAGTAGAGTCGTGATACCCTCGAAGTTAGCGCCGTACCCCACACTTGTCGGAACGGCAATCACAGGGCAGGGGACCAAGCCACCAACTACGCTTGCGAGTGCGCCCTCCATGCCCGCGACAACTACGACGCAGTTTGCAGCGCGGAGTTTCCCTATATGTGCCAAGAGTCGATAGGGGCCAGCCACTCCGACGTCGCAAATGAGTTCCGCATCGACACCCATCCATCGTAGCGTTTCTAAGGCCTCGTCGGCGACTGGTGCGTCGGTCGAACCGGCTGTTAAGACCAGCGTCGGCTTTAGTTTCTCTGGCGCGGGGCAGGGTACCTGGCGAAAGTTCTCGATGGGTGTGTTTGAAAGCCGGAGTGTCCGGCCTTGCTCCGAATAGCGCGAATGCTGGAAATGAATTTGAATTTTCCGTGCGTCCTCAGCATCGACTCGCGTTATGAGA
>JBCCEO010000282.1:0-9240 GCA_039030255.1 Planctomycetota bacterium
CGGCGACGTTATTATCGCCGCTAAGGACAACTGCATTGCCGATTTTCCCTGGTTCAAACACTGGGTTGTCAGATGCTTTCCCAACTTCCTCAGGATTTGCTCGGTTGGGAACTTTGTTTTCAACTAGACCTTCTAAATCGAAATCTCCAAGGCAGATACGCGATAACGAGGATTCTAAGGACTCTGCGAGAGAAGCTTTCAAAACGCTATCCGACTCAGATGTTTCATTTGGAATTTTCTTGGGCGGCGACGAAGCCAGCTCGGCTTGTCTCGGTCGCATATCCCTTAAGGAGGAACGCCAGGCTGCAAAATCTGATTCGGCAACGCGGTAATTCGCAATCTCAGCTTCAATCTCACTAATCTGTGTTTCAAGCCTCGAAATTTGCTTAGCCTGATCTTGGCTGGTCAGTTGCAGGGCGGGAGTTGGAGTTGAATTCGTAAAGTGAGAGTAGAGTCCTGATTCATCGATGCTGTTAAAGAATGCAGCAAGTTGGTAGTACTCTTTTTGCGAGATTGGATCGTATTTGTGGTCGTGGCAGCGGCTGCATTCGAGCGTAAGCCCCAAGAACGCGGCGCCGAAGGTATTGACTCGATCCGCCACATATTCCGCTCGAAACTCTTCCTCTACGCTGCCGCCTTCATTTGTCTGGCGATGATGGCGATTAAATGCAGTGGCCAGGATTTGTTCCTGCGTAGCTTCGGGCAAGAGATCACCCGCGATTTGCCAAGTAATAAACTGGTCGTAAGGGATGTTTTTGTTAAAAGCGCTGACAACCCAGTCGCGCCATGGCCACATAGGACGATAAACGTCGGATTGATAGCCGTGCGTGTCCGCGTAGCGCGCTACGTCTAGCCAATCGACGGCCATGCGTTCGCCGTACTGCTCGGTTGCAAGTAATCGATCGACAAGTCTTTCATAAGCATCTTCACTTTGATCTTCCAAGAATGCATCAATCTCGGCGAGAGTCGGGGGCAAGCCAGTAAGGTCAAAGCTGAGTCGCCGAATCAGAGTCTCTTTGTCGGCTTCGTCAGACAGTTCCAACTTTTTCGATTTCAGTTTGCGGCTCACAAAATAGTCGATGGGCAAGCAATTGTTCTTGGGCGTTGCGACGCGTTTAGGCGATACAAATGCCCAATGCTTGTCGTAGGAAGCTCCTTGCTCGACCCATTTCGTAAGAACTTCACGTTCTTGCCGGGTGAGGCTAAGATTCGAATCAGGAGGCGGCATGATCTCATCTGGATCAGTGCTTAGAATCCGCGCGATGAGCTCACTATCCTCTATACTCCCGGGCACGATGGCCGAGGCATGCGCGTCCTCCTCAATATCAAGCCGCAGATCAGCTTCGCGATTTGCCGAATCAGGTCCGTGGCAGAAATAGCAACGGTCCGACAGGATTGGGCGCACTTGCTCTGTGAAATCTATCGTGTCTTCCGCCGAACCCACGTTGCCAAAAGAGCTCAACGCAAAACAAGACAACCAGGGACAGAAAATCCTGATGAACTCGAGGATAGTTTTTCGAATTAACAAGCTTCTGGACTCGGGAGAGGACGGGGAAGTGGGAGGGAGCCGTAATTCAATCGGAGTGATTTTGAAGTCTTAGGAATCTCTTGGTTTCCGAACGCGAAGCTAGAATCAGACAAGAAGCGAATCCTGAGCCGCTGTGCCCTTCCAAGGCACGCCTGCCTAATTATAGCTTGAATGTCGAGGAAAATAGCAGGCCGATCCGTGTCGAATCGACGTTTCGAACTGAGGTCAGCAAGCAAAGTTGATGTTGCCCGCATGAAATCTGCGTTATAACTAAAGCTTGGGTCGACTTTGTCGGCTGGGGTCGATTCACATGGAGAAATCATGCTCGCAAAACGTATTATTCCTTGTTTGGACGTTGACCAAGGCAGAGTGGTCAAAGGAACGAATTTTGTGAATCTTCGCGATGCAGGGGATCCAGTCGAAGTGGCTTCGCGTTACGAGAAAGAGGGCGCAGACGAACTCGTTTTCTTGGACATCACCGCCAGTCACGAACAACGCGGTATTATGCTGGACGTTGTAAGTCGCTGTGCGGAGCAGGTCTTTATGCCGTTGACCGTCGGTGGTGGTATCCGTGGGTTAGAGGACATTCGGCAGTTGCTCCAGGCTGGTAGCGACAAAGTCTCGATCAACACGGCTGCCGCGAAAAATCCCGCGTTTGTTGAGCAGGCTGCCGATCGATTCGGGAGCCAATGTATTGTGGTCAATATTGATCCGAAGCGAATCTACCAAGATGGCAAAGAGCGCTGGGAAGTTCACATCCATGGAGGGCGTACTCCAACTGGTCTGGAGGCGGTCTCATGGGCCAAGCGTGTCGAGGATCTTGGGGCGGGCGAAATCGTCTTAACCAGCATGGACTGCGATGGTACCTGCGATGGCTACGACATAGAGATTACCGCAGCGGTGAGCGAAGCGGTAAGTATTCCAGTTGTGGCTAGTGGTGGTGCGGGTTGTCCGGAACACTTGGCAGATGCAATCCTAAAAGGAAAAGCAGATGCGGCGCTTGCAGCCAGTATTTTTCACTTCGGTCAGTATACAATAGAGGAAACGAAGCGAACGATGGCCGAACGAGGTATACCGGTTCGACTATAGACGGAAACGAATGCAAAAAGAGCCACCATATCATCTGTCGGTATGCCGCCTCTAAAGCGTTTGCTCATAAGGACTTATCAAAAACTTTTCAGCGCCCAATGCCAAGCACTTGCACACTCGGCTAGGATCGGTAACTTCAGCATTTGCTCATCCACGTCCCAGAGCGCGGCCATCTGAAAGTCGGCAAGGGGCAAAAGTGCTGCGGATGTTCGATCCAATGATCGCTTAATATGGCTTAGTTGCATATTTATAGGAGCCTGAGATGGCTGGAGATGAAGACAAGCTAGTAGGTAATCTGCTTCGAGAAAGAAAAGAACTCGAAGTCGACAAGATCTTTCGTGCACTGGTGAAGCTCGAGGGAAGTGACCTGCACATGAAAGTCGGTCAGCCACCCATCGTGCGGGTGAGCGGTACTTTAAAGCCATTGAATCGTCCTCCGATTGACCGTGAAGAGATGGTACGGCTGCTTGTCCCCATGATGGACGAGCGAGCACGTCGGATTTTTGAAGAAGACGGCGGTGCTGACTTTGCCTATGTCGTACCTGTCGACGGTGTGGATTGGCGTTTTCGTGTCAACATGCTGAAGCAGCTGGGCAACATCGGGCTGGTTGCGCGACGTGTCAATAACTACATCCCGCCCTTCCAAGGACTCTTTCTTCCGTCATCTATCGAGACACTTTGCCACTTTGACCAGGGAATGGTGCTATTGGCTGGGGTAACTGGTTCGGGCAAAAGTACCACCATTGGATCGATTCTAAACTACATCAACTCAATCTATTCAAAACATATCCTTACACTCGAAGATCCAATCGAGTTTGTGTTCACCGAAGACAAGTGTTTGATCAACCAACGCGAAATCGGTGACGATGTTAAAGACTTCGAAATCGGAATGAAACATGCGGTCCGGGAAGATCCAGATATTATTCTGGTCGGCGAGATGCGGGACCAAGAGACATTTATGACTGCTATTCACGCGGCAGAAACCGGTCACTTGGTTTTCGGTACAATTCACGCTTCCAGTGCTCCGACCACGATCGGCCGTATTCTTGACTTGTTCCCTGAGGAGATGCACGGTGCGATTCGTTCCGCGATCGCCTTTAATATGAAGGGAATCGTGGCTCAGAAACTGCTCAAGTCCATCAAACCGGGCGTAGGTCGTGTGCCAACGGTCGAGATCATGACCTTTACTCCCATGATTCAAAAGCTAGTTTTGGAAGGAAGCGACTCCAAGCTACCAGACGCGATTCGAATTGGTGCCGCAGAAGGAATGCAAGACTTTACGATGAGTCTAAAGCAGTTGATTGATGACGAGCTCATTGATCGTCCAACTGCCTTTGCTGTTGCACCAAACAAAGACGCCTTGAAGATGGCATTGAAGGGAATCGAAGTGAGCCAACCCGGTATCATTTAGATCGTTCCATATCTTTTCACGTTGTTGGTTCGCTACCAGCATTTTGTCGACTCAAGAAATACAGATCGCGATGGCACGAAAGAAAAAGCAAGAGCCTGCAGGGCAAGTCGTTCTGCCCAATTTGGAATTCAAGCCGAAAATTAAAGACCCCAAGGAGAAGCAAGGGGTTCTCATCGCCTGTCGCGCGCTGCCACACTACGGCCCTTGCGTCGTCTTAAGTGCACAAGCACTTCGCAATCGCGCGGACCAAATCATGCTCGATTATTCGGCTCAGGGTGTTGCCGTTCGTTTTCGCGTCGATGGTAGATTCGAAAACATGCCGCCAATGGATCGGCAAACCGGCGATGGCATGCTCGTAGTTCTTAAGAAACTCTGCGAGCTAAATCCGATGGACCGAAAAAGCCGTCAGCAAGCCATCTTGCCGCTTAAGTTCAAAGGCGATGACTACACATTTGAATTCATGAGCCAGGGTGTGCCGACGGGCGAACGAGTCCTCATCAAAATCTCAGCCAAGAAATCACATCTTAGCTCGCTCGAAGCCTTGGGCATGCGGAATAAGATGCAAGAAGATTTCCGGGAGATGATCAATGCACCCGACTCAATCTTCCTTTTCAGTGGTGTTCCCGGGCAGGGACTACCGACCACTTGGAAAATCGGCTTGGAGTCGGCGGATCGTTTTGTTCGTGATTTTCACAGTATTGAAACGGCGAACAGCAAAGAAGAGGAGATGATCAACATTACTCCTCACTACTTTGATCCCGCGCAAGGCGAAACGCCGATGACCGTCCTCAAAAGCCTGCTTCTGAAGCAGCCAGACGTGCTCGTCTTTCCCGAACTGCCAGACGCCGAAGTCATGTCGTTGATGGCTGAAGAAGTTGCTGAAGAAAGCCGTAAGCTGATCACTCGGATTCAGGCTGCATCGGCAATCGAGGGGATGCTGAAATTTCTGGCGACTTATCCGCAGAGTCGACAATTGCTTTGCAAATCGCTGGCAGGCGTCGTGAACTTACGACTTGTACGGAGACTGTGCACCAATTGTCGCCAAGGATTCCAACCGAATCCTCAAATGCTCAAGAAGCTTGGCCTGCCGCCAGGTCGCGTTCAGATCCTTTACCAACCTTTTATTCCCCCACCGCCGGAACAGCGTGTTGACGCGAACGGAAAGCCGATTGAAATACAGATCTGCAAGAAGTGCGGCGGAAGAGGCTTCCGTGGTCGTGCGGCAATATTTGAACTCTTGCGTTTGGATGATGACATCCGCAACGCGGCCTTAACACAGCCCAATCCAGCGGCTGTCCAAGCCATCGCAAGACAAAAAGGATTTCTCACGATACAAGAGGAAGGCGTGCTATCTGTTGCAACCGGCATGACTGCCATCCAGGAAGTTCAGGCTGCCCTGGCGCCTCCGAGAAAGTAGGGAATCGGTCCTGTCAGAATCTATGCTATGTTTTTGCAGGCCAAATGGCTGCTTTAGCACCTGTCGAACGCAATAGGGTGGAGATTCGTACAAAGAGACGTAGCCCGTGCGAATCGCGTTGGTTGCAAATCGCTGCGAATAGCCAGCCCCTTCATCCGTCGATTGAACTCAGTAGTACCCCCCGACCATTCGCCCCAATTCACCATCTTGTAAATATTTCTTTCCCTATGATTTGGTGACTACGAAGGAACAAATATGGAAACTCAAGCGCCAACAATGAGCGAAACAGGCGAAGAAGAATTCGTGCGGATCAGTCGCTTAGCGGTAGGCTCATTGTTCCTTTCCATGATTGGCCTGCTAGGCATCCTTTCCTTCTCCTTTGTTCCAATTGCAATTCTTGCCACTGTTTGCGCCTTGGTGGCTTGCATTCGAGTCGCCCAAAATCAATCACTCGGTGGTGGAACAGCCGCGATTATCGCTTTGGCGCTAGGAACGATGACAACAGGATGGTCCATTGCAGAAACGACCATGACGAACAAAAAGTTGTATGCCAAAGCTGCGGAGCATGCCAAGCTGTATTTGCAGACCTTGGCACAAGGCGATACCTACCAAGCGATGGAAATGCGTAAAGAAGAGCAGGAGCGACAAGTAGCTGGCACCAAGCTAAACATTATGTATGCCAGCGGACGAACCAAAGAACAAGGAGACATGGATCAATTTCTCGCCGATCCTATCACCCAAGACATCATCAACAGTGGGCCGAAATCGGATTGGCAGTTCGTTAGGGGCCTCGATATCACGCGGAAAGGGCTTTCTCAAACCATCACCGTAAAAATGGCGAACGAAGCCGGTGAGGGAGAAGAGATCATTGTCGCGATGAAACGTGCAACGCAACAAATCCAAGGTAGTGACGCCGCACTTTGGAACGTCATCCTCCATACGGCAAAAGTAGACAAGTAGTCTATTCTCTGCCGGCAGTTGCGCTGAAGATCACGTCATCGCTCATTCGTTTCACGCCAATCCAATGGCGTTTCTTCCTCAACGTCACCTGCCGTCCATTCGTCTAACGAAAAGCTCAGATATGGGCAACGGGGAGTAACCGGTGTCGCCACAACACGAGTAGTCCACACTCCGACCGCAGACCGGGCGATTCAGAGTTTCACTTTAGGGTTGGAAGCCTAGCGCTACTAGAGAGAATATCTTTGCTTCTGCATTGCAAGAGTCAACCAAGGTTTGAAACTCTGATTTGCCCTGCGAACGCAGACTCCATGTGACGCGATCTATTCGACGCCGCTAATTTTCTTATACTTGGTCCTGCCGAATCCAAGCACATTTGTCGCGATACACTACACCCTCCATCTCCACGAATTATATTCCTGAACAATCGGATGTCTCGATGCCTCATTAGCTTTGGTGCCAATATTGGAGACGCCTACCACACGATACTCGCGGCATCACGGCAACTAGAAGTATTCCTCGGTTCAAAAGCAAAGAACTACCAGCTCAGTAGATTGTTCAAAACGCCACCCGTCGGCGGCCCTGTTGGACAGCCTCCCTTTGTCAATGCAGCTGCAGCATTCGAAACGGAGTTGAGTGTTTGGGAGATTTGGGATTGCGTTCGCAAGCTGGAACATGACTTTGGAAGGGAAAGGAATCAACGCTGGGAAGCGCGCAAGCTTGATATGGACATCCTACTCTTTGGCGACCTTCGTGTCTGGACACCGCATCTCAAAATCCCTCATCCTCGAATGTGCATGCGTAGGTTTATCCTAAGCCCTGCTGGTGATGTAGCCGCTCAGTGGCGCGATCCAGTTTCTGGACTGTCGATTGCGGATCTATCCCAGAGATTGCAACGCCCCGCTAAATTGTTGGTAACGGCTTCCTCCCCAGAAGCTGCAAACTCATTAATGATTGAAGTTGCCCGCCAAGCCAATGCAACTTGGACTTCGCCAGAATCGCTGTTTAGTGAAAAGGCCTCGCGTTCACTTGCGCTCCATTCCAAACCATGGAATCAACTAATGGAAACAGAGCTGGAGATTTTGTGCGGCGCAAGTTTACCGACCTTGCTAGTGACCCTTGCCAATGATTCACAGTCTTCCGGCAAAAAGGATGGAGCCTGTGAAGATAGATTCAGGCAGATTGCAGCTGAGTTGAACCTGCTGGAGAGTGATAGTGTCGCCAGAGTCCGTTTCGCTGGTCCGCGATACATGCTTGAAGCTGAGAACTGCGACTGGGCCATTCATGAGTTGGTCTCCGCCTTCGACGCCATGGATTGCCCTGTGGAAAGTGTCGAAAAGGCATAGAATCGGCACTCGGTAACATCCCCAAAGACTAGCTTTGCTATCCTATTGCCAACAAAATCCTTTCACGAGAAATACAACTTGAGGTTCGTTCATGACGAGGACGCTTTTCCATTTTTCAACGCTAATCCTAATCGCGTTATTTTTTAACGCGGTTACCTTCTTTTTGAACGCCTGTGCGTTGGCAGAACGTCCAAACATTGTGCTGTTCGTCACCGACGATCAAAGCCCAGATTTCGGTGCTATGGGAAATGAAGGTATCAAAACACCCAATATGGATGCCCTGGCTCGCGACGGTGTCATTTTTGAGAACGCTTTTTGCACAACGGCCAGCTGCAGTGCTTCTCGATCTGTAATCTTGAGCGGACTTCACAATCACTACAACGGCCACTACGGCCACATGCACGCTTATCATCACTTCAGCAGCTTTGATCGCGTGCGCAGCCTGCCAGTACGTTTGACCGAATCCGGGTATCAGACAGTTCGCATCGGTAAGTACCACGTTGCCCCCGAATCGGTTTACCAGTTTGAGAAAGCACTCAAAGGCAACTCACGCAACCCAGTAGAAATGGCAGACAAAGTCAAACAGCACTTCCAAACCGATGCTAACGATGCACCATTCTTCTTGTACTTTTGTACCTCCGATCCCCATCGCGGTGGAGGTGAACGAAAAGAGCTTCCGCATAGTCCCAACGCGTTTGGCAATCGTCAAGAAGGATACCCGGGCGTTGAAAGCGTTTACTACGTTCCCGAAGAAGTCGAAGTCCCTGCCTTCTTGCCTGACACGCCGACTTGCCGTGCCGAAATCGCACAGTATTACGAAAGCGTTTCGCGCATCGACCAGGGACTAGGCCGTCTAGTACAAAACCTGAAAGAGCTGGAAGTCTACGATAACACCATCATCATCTTCACAAGCGACCACGGTATGGCTTTTCCTGGTGGCAAGACCACGCTCTACGAAGGCGGTATGAAAGTCCCCATGATCGTTCGCGATCCGCGTGTTCAAAAACGCGGAATTCGGTCCGATGCCATGCTCAGCCACGTTGACCTCTCGCCAACGATTCTCGACATGGCAGAGCGCTTAGGCGATTCGAGCAACCCAGCCAAGGATTTTCATGGTCGCAGCTGGTCAGCCCTCACCGGCAAAGAACAAACAGAAGGATGGGACAAGGTCTATGCGTCTCATACTTTCCACGAAATCCAAATGTACTATCCGATGAAAGTCGTAAGAGGCCGCAAATATAAGTTAATTTGGAACATCGCCTATCAATTACCCTATCCCTTTGCGTCCGATCTCTGGGCTGCGCCGACATGGCAACGGCAATACGAACTGGGCACGTTGGATGTACTGAGCGACAGTTCGCTTGCCGTACATCGTATCCGGTCCTTGTTCGTATTGCCGTTGCCATGTCGGCGCAGCCCAGAGATCGGACGCAAAGGGATAGGGTAATTGATAGGCGATGTTCCAAATTAACTTATATTTGCGGCCTCTTAC
>JBCCEO010000283.1:0-9198 GCA_039030255.1 Planctomycetota bacterium
CGAAAAAGGAGAATTCGAAGAGCGGATTATCGCAGGCCAGATCATTGCGCCGGCAAGATGCCAGTGTGTGGATTTTGACGCGGACGGAGACCTAGACATTTTCTTAGCCGCTCTTGGAAAGTTGTTTCCTAGCGACGAGAAAATCGGCTCTCTATATTTTTTCGAGAATGACGGGGAAGAAAACTTCACGCAGAGGGTCTTATTGAAGGACGTGGCTCGAATTTCTGACGTACGTGTTGCCGACTTGGATTCGGACCAAGACCTAGACCTTGTTGTAACGCATTTTGGTTACAACGAGGGGCTTGTTCAGTGGCTCGAGAACCAAGGCGATTGGAAGTTTCGCCCGCAGACCCTGCAGTCCCAGGCTGGTGGTATCCACGGAATCCCGGCGGATATGGACCTAGATGGTAATTTGGACATCGTGGTGTTGATCAGCCAGGAAATTGAATCCACCTATGTTTTTTACGGCAATGGGAAAGGAGAATTCCGCGAGCAGAAAATCTACGATGCGAAAAACGCCGATTTTGGCTCAGCGGGCATCTGGTTAAAGGACCTGGATTTGGACGGTGATCTGGACGTGCTTTATTGCAATGGCGACGCCTTTGATTATTCTCCGCCGCGTCCTTGGCCCTGGCACGGAGCTCAATGGCTCGAGAATCGCGGAAGTAGTTTTACCTACCATCGTCTCGTGGATTTTGGCGGCGCAGTCAACGCTGCCACTGCCGACTACGATGGAGATGGCGACTTGGATATTTTCCTAACCAGCACCTTTAACGATTGGGACACACCCACCTCGCAAAGCTTGCGAGTGCTAGAGAATACTGGTAGCATGCGATTCCTTTCCCACCCACTCGGTAATTCACCTAGTCACATCCAAGCACTCGATGTCGGTGACATCAACGGAGACGGAAGACTCGATCTGGTCACTGGCGGAATGCATATTTCTGAACCTTATGATCGCATCGGACGAATCGTGCTTTGGTTTGGTAACGATTCACTTCCAACCTCAATTTCGACAAATTAACTCTCAGAAACGATTGGAGTCCAAACTCATGGGCAAGCACATTTTTTCCTGTCTCACCATTCTTTCCCTTTGTGCCTTTGCAGGCTGTGGTGGTCCGACCCTACCTACCATTGATGTAACTGGTTCTGTAACGGTCGATGGCCAGCCCATGGAAGGAGTTTCTGTCATCTTTTCCCCTGCGGCTTCAAGTTCCGGACGTGCAGCAACGGGACAAACGGATGCTCAAGGGAACTTCAAGTTGACTACCGAAACACCAGGCGACGGTGCCTTAGCCGGTGATTACAAAGTCGCGATTACCAAGGCACAGACTGCTGATGACAATTTGCCAAAGGAAGTAGATCCTGACGATCCAGACTCGATGGACTCAATCTACGGTTCTTTGGATACCCAGAAACAAGAAAAATCTACGAACTTAATTGGCAAGAAGTGGACCAGCGCTGCAACATCTGGTTTAACCGCAACGGTTGCAGAGGGTGGCGATAACACTTTCAATTTTGAAGTTACCAGCAAGTAACACTACCGCTCTTTGATTTGGTCCTTAGAGAGGATCAACACATGCTCGCCCGATCAGCATTATTAGCATTTTCACTACTGATTCTGGTCGGGCTTCTGGGCCTTTGGTGGACTTTGACGAAAGATCAAGGTTCTCCTGCTCTGCCCGATCGAGAATCTGTGCTGGCTGCCAACTATTCTGAGGAGGCTTTCCGAAACGAAGCGACCTCGGATGATCTTCTTGAATTCGCAAGATCGGAATTATTCACCATTCGCGAAGCCCATCCAAGCTCGGCGATGGCCTGGAACGCTCTGGGAGACTTTCACTTGCGCACAAGCAATTCTGCAGAAGCGGAGAAAGCTTGGAAGCAGAGCTTAGAGTTTGATCGCAGCAATGTCGAGGCACTTTTCGGACTCGCCAACATTGCTTTCGAAGCAGGCGATTATGACAAGTCGGCTGCACTCTGCGAGTCGATCCAAGCTATGGATTCGCACAACCCACGCGTTCCGTTGCTGCTTGCTGACACTTACTTGAATCAGAACAAGCCACAGTTGGCCGCCCTAACTCTTGAGCAGCACATTGCATCGGAACAAACATCCGTAAAAGCACTTGAGATGCTTGGAAGCGCGCACGTTCGCTTGCAAAATTACGATGAAGCCATCGACGTGTTACAAGCTGCTTTGGGCTTCGACCCTAATTCTACGAAGGCTCTTTACGAAATAGCTCAAGCCTACCGCCGCAAGAAAGATTCCGAGAATGCTACCAAGTACCTGGAACAATTCCAGGAGCTATCGAAAGAACAGGCCGAATCTACATCAAACGAAGCCCAGCAGTTTGTGGATCGTGATCATGCGGTTAGCGTAACATCGCAAGTCCTGGCGGACTTGGCAGTGGCCTATCGTGTTCTCGGCGACAATACCGCCTGCGAAGACAAGCTTCTTAGAGCCTTGAAACTTCAACCCGATCGCCTAGCCTGGCTGCAACTTCTCCTTACCGTCTACCAAGACCAGAAAAAATCCTGGGAATCCATCGATGTCTTGAAACGATTAGCAGAATTAGAACCACAAAACGTCGACCATTTGCTCGCAATTGGAGGCTTATACTCAGAGCTAGAGCAACCTGAACTCGTGGTAGAGTACTTTCGTAAGGCAATAAACTTGTCTCCGGATGACCCGCGTTGTGTTCAAGCTAAGAAAATCATTGATCAGCAGCTCAATGACTAAATCTCCTTTTCTCTATTCTTCCGCCGCGATTCACTTGGTTGTCCGGCGAAATAGTCGAGCTCTGCTTGCAGGCGTTTTCCTGTTGGGGATGTGGCTATCGCCAGTTCTTCAGGTGCATGCGCAAGAAACCGAGATCCGCTTCGAAGATGTTACTGAACAAGCCAACATCGATTTCATACATCGCGACGGAAGCTCCGGAAAATATTACTTGGTCGAAGCCATTTCCGGCAGTCTTGCAAGCTTTGATTACGATCGTGACGGCCGCGTTGATCTTTACTTTCTTAACGGCGCTGCCTTGAAAGGAACTAGCTATCCGCAAGCTCCTTTGAACCAACTGCACCGCAATATTGGCAACTTCCAATTCGAAAATGTGGCTGAATTCAGCGGACTAGATGATGATGCTTTTTCGCTGGGCGTATCCATTGGCGACTACGACAACGACGGATTCCAAGACGTATACGTAACCAATATGGGGCCCAATGTTTTGTTTCGAAACAACGGCGATGGAACTTTCCTACACATTGAACAAAAACCGTTAGCCTGCGGTGAAAAGACGGGAGCCGGCGCAAGCATGCTCGACATCGACAACGACGGCAACTTGGATATTTATGCAGCAAGCTACATGAAGTTCGACTACGCCATCCCTGCATCTGAGTTTCGAGGAAGGCTGGTTTATGGAGGTCCCCTCCTCTATCCCAAAGTGCAAGACGACCTCCTTCGCAATGATGGCTCAGGTAACTTTGCTAACATTTCTGAGGCTGCAGGCATCACCATGGAAAAAGAATGGGGCATGGGTACCGTATGCGCCGACTTCGACGGAGATGGTGATACAGATATCTTCGTTGCCAATGACTCGACGAAAAACTTCTTGTGGATCAACGATGGTACAGGCAAATTCACCGAGACGGCCTTGTTTGCTGGAGTCGCATTTGATTTTCAGGGAGACCCACAAGGAAGCATGGGAGTTGACGTTGCCGACCTCAACGCTGATGGATGGCTCGACCTGTTCCAAACCGCGTATACAACACAACTAGCCACTCTCTATCGCAATGATGAAGGATTTCTCTTCGAAGATGCAACACGTGAACTAGGAGTGGGCAAAGGCACATTTCATCCCGTCAATTGGGGAACTGGCCTCGGCGATTTCGACAACGATGGCGACAAGGACGTCTTCATTTCAAACGGCCACATCCATGACAATATGGATGATGTGAATACGGCAAAGTACAAATGCAAGAACTTTATTTTTGAAAACCTCGCTGGAAAGCGATTCATCGACATCACTGATAAAGCCGGCAATGGGACTGAACCGATCGAAAGCAGCCGTGGAAGCGTGCAAGACGACTTGGATAACGACGGGAAACTCGACATCGTTGTGGTCAACTCACGGCTACAATCTACAGTGATGAGAAATGCAAGCTTGAACTCAAACAATTGGATCAAGCTAGAGCTTATAGGAACCAAAACCAATCGCAGTGGCATTGGCAGTCAAGTTACAGTCGTGTCCAAGCAAGGATCCCAGCTACTGGAAGTCCAAAGTGGAAAGGGTTATCAGAGTCATTTTGGCTCCATCCTTCAATTTGGCATCGGTTCCGATACTCAAGTAGAGGCAGTCGAAGTTCGCTGGCTTGGAGGAGAAAAACAGGTATTTGAGAATCTGAAGCCCAACACCTGCTATATACTTCGTGAGGGTGATCAGACTCCCTTCTCCGTAAAGTAGATCGAGGCCTTTGCATTGAACGATCGCGACTCCTCCCAAATTGATGACAACGACCAGGCCCCTGATGGTTCTAACAAAGAGGCTGGTGAAGCCGAGCGTGTCGTCGAGATTCCGGCTCCTGTCTCAGCGGCTGAGCCCGTAGAGGGACGATCAGATAGCAACATAGTTCCAAAATTGCTCGGCGTCATTGGTCTCGCGCTCGTAGCAGTGCTCGGTTACGGCAGCACTAACAATTGGTTTGGCTTGTTTGAAGCCCCGGGAGTCGAGTCAGCATCGGGAGAAACGACACCCAAAGACGTCGACAACAGCGATGTCGAAAACGCAGATGCCAATACCCAGACCAACCTGAGCAGCAACGGCACGCCATCGGAACCCCAAGACACATCCGAAGATCTCCCTCCGCTCGACCCAATCGCTGCTTCGCTCAGTGCTGAGGTAATCGAGGAATGCAAACGAGTTGCCAATCACTTGTATGCGACAATGCCAAATTCGCTTGAAGCGAGGGAAATGTTGGCTCGTACGGAGTACGAATTCGGGGATACGAGCAAGGCTGAGAAGATCTGGAATGATATCCTCAAGCTGAACCCTCAATTCCTTTATGCTTTGCGCGGTCTTGGTGATTTAGCGACAGCGGAAGGCAAACTGACCGAAGCCGTCGGCTACTACCAACAAGCAGCAAAATACGAACCTCAAAGTGTGACGCGAAAAATCACACTTGGAGTCGCCATGACCCAAGCGGCTCAACTCGACGAAGCGAAAGCCGTTTTAGAAGAGGCTCTGAAACAATCACCCGATCATGGGGGTGCACTTTCTGCACTTGGGCAAATACTTGCACTGCAGCGCGATTTTGACGCCGCCAAAGAGAAACTTGAATCTGCTTTGAACGCCAAGATACGACCGGACAACTTGGCTAAAATCCACCTTGGACTCGTTCAAGCCTACCAACGCTTGGGCGACAAAGAGAAAGTTAAATTTCACCAGGCAGAGTACAAACAGCTAAGTACGGGATCTGCAACGGCCAATCAGGAAACCAAGGAATACGATGACCTGGCAGCAATTCGTGAAGACGTAGGAAGGTTCTATGTCGACATGGCGCGTGTCTACCTTGCGGGGGGATTTTCAAATTCTGCGACCGCCTTGCTTATTCGCACCAGTCAAATGGACAAGTCCGACATGGATTGCAGACAAGCTCTTGCCTTCTTTTCTTTATCACAAGAAAAACCCTACGATGCAATTCGTTGGTTGGGGGAGCTGAGACAGTTGCAGCCTGATAGCTTCTCCTTTCCTAAAGAAATTTCGCGTCTGTACGTTCAGGTTGGCGACCTTGAAAAAGGCGAAAAGGAACTCTTAGACTTCCTGAAAGATCATCCAGAACATCAGCTTGCGCTACGCACGACCGCTATGTATTACTACTCGCTAGTACCAGCAGAGGGAGAAGGCACACAATACGCTGAGCGGCTGGTAAAGCTTCAAGCGACGCACGAATCTTACGCACTCTTGGCCTCCATTCATGATGCAGCAGGCAAAAATGCAGAGGCGATCACAGCGATGGAAAAAGCAGTGGAACTTGCACCCGAAAATGAGAAATACGCACAAGCCTTGAAAGTACTCACAGGGGAAATCACTCCGCCTCCAAAGACTCCGAACATTCCTCCGCCTCCAGGCTCGACTAACGCAGGAGGAACTGGCGGAACAATTGGAAACACTCCCGGCGACCGATAACTAGAGGTCCTTCCCTGCCAGGCCTACGTCGCATTCCCGAATCTCAATTAAAAACTCGAGCCATGGCAATTCGATTCCTTGTCACAATTCTATTGTTTTGTTTGCCGATTCAAATTGGCTTTGCACAATCCAAGGACATTCGGCTGAACGATCAGAGCGCGAGCCTTCCGTTTAGTCACGACGATGGGGCCTATGGGCAGTTTTTTCTGATCGAAAGCATGAGCGGTGGCTTGGCCATGCTCGATTACGACAACGACGGTGACCTGGATATTTATTTGCTGAATGGCGCGAGAATAGACCTGCCCGGCGACGCTACAGGCAGAAGAGGCAGGGCAAAGCCAATCAATCGGCTCTACCGCAACGACGGTGCGTTTCAATTCACCGACGTCACCCTACAGGCTGGCGTTGGAGATCCGAGCATGAGCCTCGGAGTAGCGACCGCCGATTATGACAACGATGGATGGCAGGACATCTACGTCAACAACTACGGCACGAACACCTTTTATCACAATAACGGGGACGGCACCTATTCCGTGCGCACCGACAGGGCTGGAGTCAATAACGGTTTCCTCGTCGGCGGAGGCGCGAGTTTTTTTGACAAAGACTTGGATGGCGACTTGGATTTATACGTCGGCAACTACATCAAATTCGACGTTCACAAGCACAAAGTGCACTACCACAAAGGCTTGCCAGCCTACCCGAGTCCCATGAGTTTCGAACCCGAGGTCGACCATCTTTTTGAAAACAACGGTGACGGAACGTTTCGCGACGTCTCAAATTCTTCAGGCATTCAAGACGTTGCCGGACGAAGTATGGGGCTAACCACTTTTGACTAAGATGGCGACGGTGACATCGATGTGTTTGTCGCCAATGATACTCAAGAGAATTTTTTATTTGAAAACAACGGCAAGGGGAAATTCGAGGAAGCCGCCTTGTTGGCAGGACTATCCGTTGACTTCGCCGGCAAACCTCAAGCTTCGATGGGCGTTGAATTATGCGATGCGGATCACGATGGATTGCTCGATCTTTTCGTAACATCCTTTTCAGAAGAGTTCACGACCTTTTACAAGAACGAAGATGGTTTTTTCAGCGACGACACGCTAAGGAAGGGTGCTTCCGCCGCGACCTTCCCACACGTTACTTGGGGTATCGTTGGTGAGGACTTCAATAACGATGGGCAAATCGAGTTTCTTGTCGGAACGGGAGATTTGGACGAACAGAAGCAAGCTCGCGGAGGAGCGGCTAAAGCAACTGCATTCGCAGTACCCAATGTAATGCTAACAACCGATAGTAAGAACACATTTTCGCACCTCCAAAACAATTGGGGCAATGCGGCCCAGATAGCGGGCTCCACGCGTGGGCTTCTTGCGGCAGATTTAAACCAGGATGGTAAAGTGGACGTAGTAGCTTTGAATGCACGAGGGCCAGCTTCATTGCTAAAAAATGAATCGGAGTCGACAAACTACCTTCATGTTTGTCTGATAGGTACTGGCAGTAACCGCAATGCGCTGGGAGCAAAGATCCAAATTTCGCAGGGTGACTACCAACAGATTGAGCAAATCCGAAGCGGTCATAGCTACCAATCTGATTTGGTCGGCCCCATCCATTTCGGTCTGCCGAGCGACTCTACAGTAAAAATGACCGTAGTATGGCCTGATGGGCAAAAGAAAGAAATCGTCACCAATCCCGGATCAATGCTAGTATTGATAGAGGAGTGAGCTTCGGTTTCTCACAAAAAACCGCCTTTCTGCCCCCCCAAATCTACGATTACGGGCGATTTGTTCACCAAAAAGAACAAAGAAGGTTGATCTTAGTACCTTAGCTCAATACGATACTGAATCGGTGTTATCCACACTGTCTATCCATCTTTTCTAATGGGAGTGTCTTATGGCCAAATTGATAAGTAGGATCAAAAAACGATCCTACGCTTTTACCCTCGTGGAGCTTTTGGTGGTAATCGCCATCATCGGTATCCTCGTCGGGTTGCTGCTGCCAGCCGTTCAGGCGGCTCGTGAAGCAGCACGTCGAATGCAGTGCTCGAACAACCTCAAGCAATTGGGTTTGGCGGCACTGAACTACGAAAGCGCGAATCGCGTTTTCCCAAGTGCGATGAACGGACCAATCGTTGTGCCTGCGAACTGGGGCGGAAGTTGGGAAAGTTCTCGAGGGCACCACAGCTGCTTCTTGCAAATGTTGCCATTTGTAGAGCAAGGTCCTCTTTATAACCAGATTCAAGCTGGTGCCCCTGAAGGCGGAATGACACAGGCCCGTTCGTTTGGTCCTCACTCATTGCGTCCTTACTCGCTTTATCGGTCGCGAATTCCGACTTTCCTTTGCCCATCGGACCCAGGTTCGACAGGTTGGGGTTGGAGTTCCACGAATGCTCCAATTTGCTACGCGTGGAACTTTGGTGACTCAACGCGAGGAACTGATGGTCGTCACAATGGCGAATGGGGTTCGATGAATTCGCGCGGTATGTTCGATATCGTTTGGGCTTCCCAAGGAGTTGGTCGTGTAGACCAGACTCGCGGAAAGGGCAAGCGAATGGGTGCTGTTACTGACGGTACTAGCAACACCATGTTGTTCTCAGAAATCACCGCCTATAACGGTTCGGGCAAATTGCATGGTCACTACCTAGTAGTTCCATCTGCTGAATTCCGTGCGGCACCGATCATTTGTAAGAACCAAAAGGGTCCTCAGTCGACTCTGCTCAGCACTAACGCTGGTAACGGTACTTACTCTTGGCCAACATCTCACCATCGTCACGGTGAATCTTGGGCCGCTGGCTTTACGATGATTTGTGGGTTCACTGCGATCCTTCCACCAAACTCGCCTTCCTGTGCAAACAACCGAGGTGAATGGCAAGAAGGAATCTACACTGCAAACAGCTACCACACCGGTGGTGTGAATGTTTGTATGGCTGATGGCTCGGTTCACTTTGTTGGCCGCCGCCACCACGACCACCGCCGCGGCCACCACGACCACCCCGGCCACCGCGACCGCCACGGCCATTGCG
>JBCCEO010000284.1:0-9195 GCA_039030255.1 Planctomycetota bacterium
AAGGCCGAAATTGACAGCGGTACAGCAAGTGTCGACGGCTATTCTGAATACGTCAAAATAAATTTCAAAAAGGCAAAGGACTAGTGCTAGTCCCTTGCCTTTTTTCTTAGATTCAGAACACTCACTGCTTGGGTTATTTCCCAACCGTCGTAGAATTCTTACTGCCTGTGAAGCTGGCACTTCGAACCATATCTACCCGAGGAATCTGCTGACGTACAAAAACGTCCTTCTTGGGTGGTGGCAAACTATGAAGTCGAGGTTTGGGCAGACGCTCTAATTCAGTCCTCAGATCAAATGCATTTGTCCGGTTCTCGATCGACGGAAAACCTCGATGCATTTGGCTGTCATTTACTTTTGCAGGCTGCCCTTGCTGCAACTCAAAGCTGGTCTTGCTTCCTGATTCCGAAGCAGACTTCGCGGGCAAGCTAAGTTGCAGCCCTGGATTGTGGCCGGAAGAAGTGCCAACATAGCCGGAAGCAGCCGCGCCATTTAGATTCTGTGGCAACGATGGAATGGCTGAGTGGAAAGCGTTCACACCGCCAACCGACACGCCCTTGGCGCCATCAGCCGCCGAATTCGGCTGCAGCTTTTCAGGTCCACGCCCAAGTTCAAAAGAACGGCGTGAGGGTTGCTTGGCGATAGTGGCACTTTCAGAAACGTCAATCGTCGTGATATCAGACTTCGACCCAATCTCAGGAATTTTTACTCCGAGATTTGTTGGCGAAGAGCTGGCGCGGTAGGAAACGGTCTGAGCAGGCAGCTTTCGGTTCCTTGTGAAGTCAGCAGGTAATTTTCGTGTCTTACCAGGCAACATCAGTTTGGCAGGTGCCCCTTGGACAATCCCGCCTTCCTTGGTTCGGAAGGTTGGTATCAAGGTAACTTGATCCTGATAGCCACCAGCAGCATCCCAAGGAACCCAGATGCTATACGAAGCGCCGAGTTGAGAAGGGCTGAAGTGCTGGGTAAGTTGCTCAGCAGTGAATGCAAAGGTCTTATCAGCTTGGTCAGCCGCCGTTCGGGCTGGATCACCCGCAAATCCGTGTACAACGACATCACCTTCCACAGGAATCGCCTGCGATTTTTCGTTGTAGAAGAAAATGCGACCACCAAAACCGCGCGTCGGAGCTTTGCCGGAAACGGTTAAGACATCAGGAGACCAAATGACAGCCAAAGATGATGGCGTTTGGTACTCCTTCTTCCATAGGCTAGTAATAGACCAACTATCACTCTTGCCTGATGAATCCTTTTGAAAAGTGCTACAGCCAGAAGCAAGCACTAGCATCGTACCGCAAAGGGCCAAATTGTAGATCGTTTTGTTCATTGCTTTCCTCCTGGCGAGCTTTTAAAAACTGGGGTCCGCTCGCGACCGAAACTGCTTGTTGTGAGATTCCTAGTCAAGCTTGCCAAACGCCTTGCACTTGGCGGCAAGGCAGTTTGTATTTTTGACTAACGATCAGTGGTCGTGCCGGTGCTTGGAACCTGAGTTCGAAAACCAACGGGTTGAGCCGGAGTCGTAGCGGCCCCTTGGAACCTTGCTGTATCCAAAGTTGGTTCCTGAGCCGGTGCGATGGCCTCGCTCCGCTCGTAGCTATCAGCCGCTCCAACCGGCACACCATCCATGAACACTGGTTGGTTGTTCAAGTAAGGCTGATTGCCCCGCGGTGTCGATCTGTCCTGAATCACAGCGGGTTGAATATCCGGATAGATAACAGCTGAGCGGGCCGGTCCCCACAAGCCGTTTCCACCAGACATCTTTTGTCCGCCGCCAAACACGTTTTGTACATCTGCCAAACACCAACTCATGCGAGATGATTCTATTTGGGCCAGCATGTCGTAGTCTTCATCGGTCTGAATGATTCGCGGTGTCATCACAACCAACAGTTCGCGACGCTGCTCCGATTCTTGGTCGTAGCGGAAAGCTGGACCAACCAGTGGCAAACTGCCCAGAACTGGTATGCGACGCGAAATGGATTGACGCTGCTTACTGATCAAGCCGGCAAACACTACGGTTTGTCCTGAGTAGGCACTGATCCAAGTTGCGGCTTCCGTGATGTCAATGATTGGTGAACGGATGACTTCGCCCGTGTCACTAAATCCTACCGGAATACCCTGATCTTCAGGCCCCAAAGCTGAGTTGAAGACCTGAATGCTCATATTCACCAAGCCGTCTTGGTTCACTCGAGGCGTTACAGCTAGCCCCAGGCCGACTTCGGTATCGCTGGTGGTAATTGTTTGACCAATACCCTGTGCCGAGTTTGTAACACCTTGAATTCGCGGTACCAACTGACCAACCAAAACGGTTGAAGCTTCTACCGATTCCATGGTTGTGATCTTTGGTGCACTGAGTACTTGAAGACGTCCTGCAGTTCGCAAAGCCCGAATCAATACGCCGACTGCTTCACTTGAGGCAGAGAGCACCAAACCGCCAATCAAATCGCTGTTGGTGCGTCCCAACGCAAAGTTACTCAAGGCTTGCCCGGCCACGTTGCCAGACTGACCGCCTGCTGTAGTTTGCACAGGCCCAAGGTTGAATACGGGCGAGGCTAAGGTGCCAGCGGTAGAGAGCTGACGATCGAATAGCAAGCCATCTTGAATACCCCATTCTGTTCCAAACTCGAATCCATCATCAAGCTGCACTTCTGCAATCATGCAATCGATGTGAACCATCGGAGGTCGGCGATCGAGTCGAGTGATGACCTCCATGATTGTGTCATAGTATCGCGGCGTCGCACTTAAGATCAGCGAGTTCGTAGCACTTTCCGCAACCACAAAGACTTCACGATCCACTTGCTCATAAATGCTGATGTATCCGCCTGTTAGCAATTGCTGCTGGACAGCCTGCCGCTGAGTTTGCAGGAATGAATTCAATGCATTGGCGATGTCTTCCGCTCTCGCATTTCGCAACCAGATAACGTCGGTTCGTCGATTCTCAACTCCTTCTTCGTCCAAACGCAGAATCAGCAGTTGAATCACGTCCAAGTCAGACTCTGATCCACTAACGATCACTGCATTCGTTCTTGTGTCGGCTGAAATTCGCAGCGGGACCAAGGAACTATCTCCGCTGCTTAGACCAGCCGAGTTCTGATTGAGATTGCCAATTCCGAACAAACCACCTGTCTGACTTGTGCCAGCTGTCACCTGCAATCCGAATAACTGTTGCAGCAGCTGCGCCATGGTGGTCGCATCGCCGTTCTTAACGGGAAAGACCTTCATCAAGGCCTCCGCATCTGGCAATTCATCCAACTGGCTGATTAGTTGACGAATCAGCTCCATACTCTTCGATGGAGCACGTACAACCAGCGCGTTCACCGTTGGATCGGAAGTCACTACGACTCCCGCAAGGATTCCGCTTTCAACGGGTCCATCTTCACCGACGATTTTAAGTCGTCCACTGGGTGGCTGAGCCTGGGCGGAATCGCCACCCGCACCCTCACCGGTAATGACTTCTTGAATCACATTCTGCAGGTCATCAGATAAAGTGTTCCGCAGCTTGAACACGCGTACTTCGTTTTCTGCTGTTGTACCTTCAACGTCCAATTCTTCGATCAGTTTTTCGACTTCCACCATTTCTCTTGGCGAAGCCTGAACAATCAACGAATTCGTACGGTAATCAGCCAGAACCTTAACGCGAGTCCCGAGGTTAATTCGCTGTTCTCCATCGGGAGGATTCTGCGTGAAGAATTCTCGTACGCGTTGTTCAACATCAACTGACGAAGCGTGTTCCAATCGAATCACTTTGAGCTGGTCGTCATCTTCGAGCGGGGTATCGATTTTTTCGACCAGTGCTTTGACCGATTCGATTACTTCTTTGCGTCCTATTAAGAGCAACGAATTAGGCTGCCCAAGAGCGGTGATGCTGACGGCGCCCTGGCGAGGCTCGAAGATATTTGCATAAAGCTCAGTCACCAAGGTGGCGACAGCTTCCGCGTTTGCGTTCTGCAGCTTGTAAACCTCGACCTCTGGCTGCGTCTCTTTGGCTTGATCCTTGATCTTTTCGATCACTTCCAAAGTTCGCTGCACGTCGCGTTTGCTACCGCGAATGATGACCAAGTCGATTTCTTCAACGAATTCGATTTGAACGTCACCGAACAGTCCGCTACCGGAATCTAAATTATCCAAGGTCCCCATGGCGGTTGCGGTTTCGTCATCGCCGATGTCAACCCGAGCTTCCGTGGGCCCACCTTCTTGAATGGTTGTGGCACGCACCAGCTGAATGGCAGCTTTCACCCGACGCGGTTCGGCAGGCGACAAAGGCACGACGTGAGTCGAATTGTTGACGTCCGCTTGTCCTTGATCCAAGCTAAAGACGACTTGCCCCCACCCCGCAACAGATGCACCCGAGCCAACAAAAGTGACTTGATTCTGTTTGCGATCGACTTGCATTATGTCCTGATGACCGCTTTGGTTGGCGACTTGGATGCTCGTCGTCTCACCACTTGGGTCGGTCGATACGGTGGCTCTGGAGCCCGCGAGCGATTGAATTGCGTTTTCGACTTCCCGCCAAGTCAAGTTTTGCAGTTTGTAGGTACGCTGCCGTGTCGATGCAACAGATTGCCCCTTGTCGCCCGACTCAATTTTAGAAGCCTGCATCAACTTTGTCAGGCTATCATTGATTTCATGTTGTACTGGTGGAGGCGCCATCACCATCAATTGGCCCGTTTTGGGCTCGGTAGTGACGCTCACGCGTTTGTTATTGCGGTAGTAAACCTGAAGCTGGGCCCCAATGGCCCCGACCAAGTCGGAGGGAACGTTGTAAACCTGAACGGTTACATCATCCTTCGCTGCTGTCGCCACTGGATTCCGTTGGGCGGGAACCGCGTCGTTGGACAAGGCAGCGGTTGGTAACGCTTCAGTGGCTAAGCGAGGTGTCCCAGGCGCTGTCGGGTTTGCCTGTCCAGGCAAAGCCGGATAGGGTAGATCAACGTTGGACTGCTGCGCTTGGCAGACTCCTGCCAATCCTGCTCCCATTAATGAGGCGAACAGGAATTGCTTCCATTTCTTCAAGGGGCGATTGGTTGCGTGGGCTTTTAAGAGCGACATGTTTGGGTCCTCATAACCTTTTTCAAAAGGCTGGCTTTAGATTTGGCGCGTGCGGGTGCGCTCATCACAACTCTTTGGATCGGCACAGTCCTTACAATCCTCCCTTCATTTCGGGTCACATTAACGAGGTGTAACCAACACGCCCCTCAGCGATGCCCCAGGCAATACTTGCAACGCAGGCAATCAACTTCCCCCCACCCTCAAACCAAATCAAACCCGGAAATTCAACTCATCCTGCCCAATCTATCTGGTGGTCTGTGTGCCCGTGCATAATTTTCACGCGCGAGTGATCGTTTTCGCTCTCGCCCTGCGGCAACAATCTTGCTACGAATTCGGGTCGCTCGCTCTGGGCTATGGCTAGGGAAAAGCAATCCGACTTTGAAGTGCACCAAATCGTTGAACGTTCGTTCGCGCAGAGTCAAGCTGAGCGGCTCTTTGGTTTGCTTTCGGAGTGGAAACAAGTTCGACACAAGGAGATTGGGTATGACATTTGCGACGACAGATTGCATCCAGGAAACTCAAGTAAACGTGATGCGCAAACGCTCCCTAATGGGCATGTTGGCTATCGCATTCTGCATCCCGATTGGAAGTCCACTCTTTGGACAAGACGGTCCATCCATTCTCTCCATGTTTCGTCGCAAGCCTTCTGAACTGACAACAGAACAGATGAAGCTCGCCCCTGAGCACGGGCCTTGGTTGATTTTCGCGACAGCTCTCTCTGGTGACGATGCCGAAGCCAGAGCGACGATGCTTGCAAATGAAATCCGTCGCGAGATGAGACTCCCAGCCTTTATTCTAGAGAAGACGTTCGACCATTCGGCACCATTGGGTACGGTCCGCCAGGTGGTGCCAGAATTAGATGGGACGACAACAGCCTACAAAGCTAGCACTCGGTACGCCAACGCCACCCGCGAGAAAATATATGCTGTCCTGGTTGGCGAATTTACCTCGACCGAGGACCCCAGAATTGACCCTACATTGAAACGTATCCGTAGCGCCAATCCGAAAGCGTTGGAACCCTCGGAATCAAAGGCAGCAAGCGCTAAATCCAAGCGAGATTCCAGCAATTGGGTCATTCAAAAGTATCGCTCCATGCTATGGAGAAAATCCGATGTGAAACGAAATCTGGCCAAGGGTAGTATGGGCGCTTGCAATGTCACGCGTAACCCGTTGCTCCCGGATGATTTCTTCCAAGGAGCAAAGCTCGATGACTTTGTTGTCGACCTAAATAAGCAACCGTTCGTAAAGTATCCGCTGCTGGACAATCCAGGCCGATTCACCGTGCGTGTTGCTTCGTTCTATGGACAGGCGAGTACGGACATGTTCGGCAAGAAGACGGACCCAACAGCCAAGACTTCAAACGCACTTGATCGGGCCGCTTTGCAAGCAAACAAATTGGCAGCTGCCTTGCGGAAGCATAATATAGAGTCTTACGAGTTCCATGACCGCTATGGCAGTTATGTGATGGTTGGCAGCTTCGATGAACTTGGAACTCAGGATTCGCAAGGCAACTTTCAATACAATCCTGAAATGGTTGCAATCATCAACAAGTTCTGCGGCTATCGCAATGTACAAGCCAGGGACCCGCGAACGGGTGCGATCTCGAATCGCCAATCTTTGAACTCTCTCGAAAAGATACCCTTCGATGCTGAAGGAAAGCCGATGGCCGTTCCCAAAAAGCAGACTAGCAAGCTATATAGCAACTCACTGCTCGGCGGCCGATGATTTGGTACCTAGGCATAGCCTCCACGGAAGGACGGGTACGATTCCGTTCTTGCGTCTCAGAAGGAAATCGTAGCTTGACGCTAGCTCCGCCTGCGATAATCTCAAGGCATGAATGCTAGCGAAACAAACCTGCCGAAACGATTGATCCTTGGCACGCACAATAGCAAGAAGTGTGTAGAGCTGCGTGAACTGCTGGAGCCCATGGGCTTGCCTCTGCAATCTTTGGCCGAGGTTTCTGAGCCGCTCGAAGTCGAGGAAACGGGCGAGACTTTTATAGGTAACGCGCGTCTCAAAGCTACGGTGCAAGCAAAACACCTTGGTCAGTGGACGATTGGCGAGGACAGCGGGCTTTGTGTTCCGTTTTTGAATGGGGCACCGGGTATTTATTCTGCTCGCTATTCCGATCCCGGCGCCACGGATGAACGTAACAACGAAAAACTTCTGCAGGAGTTGAGTCAAGCAGATGGGGCCAAACGTCGCGCTTTCTATGTTTGCACGATCGCCCTTTCTGATCCTTCGGGACAAGTTCACATCGAGGCGGAAGGGCGCTGCTGGGGAAGGATCTTGCGAGAACGAAAAGGGCAGGGAGGGTTTGGTTACGACCCGCTCTTTGAGATCCCCGAGTATCACCAAACATTTGCCGAACTCGGATCTGCGGTCAAATCCGTACTCAGTCATCGTGCTCGCGCACTGAGCATTTTCTGCGGAGAGCTTCGCCGAATGTTGGAAACTCGGACTTCTTAGTCCATGCAGATGGCATTCATCTACTAGATAAGTGGTCTCAGGGGCCGATAGGCAGAAGCCCCGAAAGATGCCGACTCGCCGCGATATACCGTTGGACGTCGCTAAATGCGATTTTCAAAAGAAAAAAAGAGCGGAGAGGACAGGATTCGAACCTGCGGACCAGTTTGACCCGGTCGCTTCATTAGCAATGAAGTGCTTTCGACCACTCAGCCACCTCTCCGGCTTGAAGCCAACTTCATACCCGCATGCGGGCAGATTTGTAGCATCGGTCAAATCGAGGCTATATCTAAACAACTCTTCCAATTTCTTGCAAGCCTTGCTCCAAGTTCCTTTCGTCATTTGAATTCACTTGGTCAATATTCCGACGAAAACGGTTCGCTGCAGCCAGTCTCTCAACAATTTCTAGAACTCCAAGCCTCAGCCTCTGCGGCAAGGCCTTTGACTTGAGTGCAAACGAGGCGACTTTTTCGTCGACCTCCCACTTTCGAGCAAAGCCTAGCGAAACAGGAACGGACAAACAGGATTTCGCAGGATTGGACGCACACATTCTTAAAACTGCCTATCATATAAGTTTAATTAGACCCTGATAGCGGCTAGGCCTTTTATCAGTACACGGAAGCCTCCAAGGCTTGCCGCTGGCGCGCAGCACGAATCCAGACGTGAGCAAACTCGCTTGGTTTGTTTGCTCCCTTGGTCTGTTGCTGCACCAATCATCAATGGATCGGACCCTATGAATAATCCAGTTTTGCTTGGCTATGAACGTCCGCGATGCGTAGCTCGCGGCCGACTTCAACCGCCAAGCGAACCTTCCAGTCAACGCCCCCTAAGATTCAAGACTTCGTCCCAAACCGCCATCAAAGTAGGGCTGGCTGTCTTTGTGTTGCTCGTTTCCCACCAAGCTAGCAGCACGTGCTTTGCGCAGCAGGAAACAAACGCGAGCATCATTGAATTAAAGGGTGGAATCGAATTCGCTGCAAAGTTGAGTTCTGTCCAGCAGGATGTTGTGACGGTGACGACAGATGCTGGAGTGAAAGAGCTCGCAACCGAGCAAATAAGTAGAATAGCCTTCAATGATACTAAGATCGTCGAAGCGGCGATTCTAATCCTATTGAAAGACGGCGGCTCGCTCAAATGCGATCGCATTTCCAGTGACGGCGAATTGCTCTCGGTCGCTCAAGCAGAATCGTCATTCAGCCTGAATACAAAAGTCGTCGAAGCGATCCTGCTGCCAGGCCTCAACGCCGAGCAGCTCTCCGGCTGGGAAAATTATGCCAAAGAAGAAGTCACCAGCGATGCATTGATTGTGAAGAAACCGGGCGGCAACGAACTGACGAGGATTGACGGAATCGTGTTGGCCATCAGCAGTTCCGACGTTCGCTTTGACTTTGGCGGGCAAGAAGTTCCTGTGCCAATTGCGAGAATTGCAGGCATCCGTTTTTTTACAAGTCAAGAATCCGAGGCAAGTCTTGCTCTCGGAGTATTGCAAGATCGATTTGGCTCAAACATGAACGTTACGTCAATGAGCGCGACCGGCTTAGAGGCCGGCCGGATCAAAGCCGAACTAGCTTGCGGTGCAACCATTCGATTCCCCGAGGCCGATCTCGTTGCATTTACGATTTCTAGCGACGCGGGAGTCTATCTAGCCGACCTGAAGCCGAACAAAATTGAAGGGCGTGCCAGTTTTGA
>JBCCEO010000285.1:0-9189 GCA_039030255.1 Planctomycetota bacterium
GGTTCGCCTTCCCTCGGGCAATGCGAAAAGATTAATCCATTGACCCGCGTATTATTTCCTTTGTCCACCAGCGAAAGGCCCCAAAGTAGACCGTCATCCAGCACCAGAGCGATTCGAGACGAACTTCGTAAATGTCGCTTCAGCTCGTCGCCCATGGTTGCAGAGACTTTCTCGCCAAGCATTTGTTCAAGATGCTCGATTGTGTCGGCCAACGCAATCTGCTGGAGCTTGCTATTCGCACGTCTATCCCCGTCAGTCTTTCCTTTGAACTTGGGCAACAGAACAGCTTTGATTCGTTCCCGCATCACGGCGTCCTCGGTGATATGCTCACCTGCAAAATGAAAAGGCACAGCACATAGATTACCTACAATGTCGTGTTTCCTGGCAATCAACCCAGCCACGAAGGCTCGAGAAACACGGCGCGATCGTCGGTTCCGCTCCGCGTGAACATCGCCCTTGGTTGAATCAGAGTAACCAGCAATTCGGCTTTCGAGTGCAGCTTGATCTAGCTCGTCGAACAGAGCGGCTCCTTTCAACGCCGCCACGCCTTTATCACTTGGAGCATCTTGAGCTATGACGCCTGGACAACCGCTTGGAAAACTGAACGAAGCGATCAACGCCAGCATCGCAAAAGTTGCGGACCTGAAAGCAAGCCACTTCCCCTTTGTCCTTTCGATTTCTTCCCATGATAGGCTACTCAAGCCGCCAGCCGTCGCGTGGAGTTCTCGAGCAATATTCGTTGGCTTGTTCATGATTGGTTACTTTCATCTTCGCGGCATCCCATTCAATGTAGCCACCGGCTCGAAAAGCAACATTGCCTAGGTGATTTGCTTCGGTGAGCGGCCCGGCATAGGAGAATGGACTGCCAGTAGGAGAACCTTCCAAACAGGCCTGCACCCATTCTTCGTGCTGGCCAGGCGAGTTTGCGATAAACTGCTCGGGACGCTTGAATTCGACAAAATCATCTTCCGGCAACAACACATGCTTGCCATAGTCACTCAGCAGCATTCCTTGGTCGCCTACAAATAAGACTCCGCTATTCCACTGAGGTATCTCTTTGTTTTGCCACTGGGGTGGCTTGCTGGTCCCTTGGTGCCAAGTCAGCTTGCAGGCCGGTAGATCACCTCTCGGTCCGTAATCGTATTCCGCCATCATGGATGCCGGCGCGATTTCAGGATGCGGCTCAGGTCCGCTTGCCGTCACCGCTAGCGGCGCGTCCAATTTCAGTGCCCAAAAAGGAAGATCGTTCCAATGGCTACCTAAATCCGACATGGTGCCGTTTCCAAACTCCCACCACCGATACCACTTGGGGCCAGGAAAATAGACTGGATGATAGGGTCGATACTTTGCCGGGCCCAGCCACAGATCCCAGTTCAAATAGTCGGGAACAGGCACCTTTTCCGTCGGTCGCTCGGTAACATGTACAATATCTCGATTCGCCTTGGCTGCTGCTTCAGTCTGAAGCCCCCATGCACGGCCGACCCAGACATGAGCCTCACGTACTTTTCCGATAGCTTCACTTTGAATCAACTCGACGACACGTCGGTAATTCTCTCCCGCGTGAATTTGAGTGCCCATCTGAGTCGCTACACCCGCTTTGGCTGCCGCTTGCGTGATCAAACGAGCTTCTGCAACGTTGTGCGTGAGTGGCTTTTCACAGTACACATGCTTCTTGCGTCGCAGCGCCGGAAGCGTGGCATAGGCGTGAGTATGCTCACAAGTACTCACAACAACCGCATCAAAGTCATCTTCGCGGTATAGGTCACGAAAGTCACGGAAGGTCTTGGCAGCAGGGTAAAGCTTCTTTGCCGCCTCGACGCGACGAGCATCCACATCGCACAAGTAAGCGACTTCGACTTGGGGCGCCTTGGCGATCGTCTTCAGATTCGAACCGCCACGTCCGCCGACACCGATAAACGCTACTCGAATCTTTTCTTGCGAGCCGGCGTGTACAGCGCGTACCCCCGCAGCGCTAAGCACGGCCGCCGCCGATATCATTGAAAAACCGCGCCGATCTATATCCGATTTCAAGCTGCTAACGAGGCCAAATTCTCGCTTTTGCGCGCGCTCCGCCATGGTATTCATTCCTTACAAATGCAAACGAACTTATATACTCCTTGGGATTATAGTGAAATTCCGAACCCGCCGCGCTTCAATTCGCCCGCCGATGTACTGGCATCAGCCGCTCATGCAATTCAGGCTCTATCAGGATATCGGCATACAGGCTTTAACCGCAAATTCAACCCCATCTTTATTCGCCGCGCCCGGTGTTTTCTTTTGCCAATGCTGCAATAGACGGGATATGGCTAAAGCCTGAACTCTAACCAATCGTCATTTTTCGTTCGCGGGCGCGATCTATTCGACGCGCACTTCAAAACTATGAAACTTCTGCTGCCCGCTCGAATCGGAGACCAACATAATCACGGACTCTAGCGAACCCCGCGCCGACTTTGGAACGGACCAAGTCACTAAGCCTGATCGAGAAACCGACATGCCCTTGGGAGCAGACTCCAAGGAATAAGTAACGCCGCCGCGCTTCGATCGCACTTCGACTTGATATCGAAACGTCTGCCCAGTGCGAACAGAATTTGGCGCTCTACTCATCACGTAGAGGTAATCGATGTCAGAGGATTCGAGCAGATCTTCGATATCGATGTGCCGGATATAAATCGAGTCCGAACCAGCTTTTAATACAGCAAGCATTTCTGCTTGAGGAATGAACCAAACCTGCTTGTCGAAAGTCATATCCGTCTTGTTAAACGATACCGCCGAAGGCAAGGGAACGTTTTGAATCGTGATCAAAGGCTCTTTGTCTCCGGCCATGTGAATCGCCAGTTTGTGACCTACTTCAACGTCCGATCTGGAATACCCCAGCGCGGATGCACTGAAAGAAAACTCATAGGCTGGCAGAGTTGATGGCATGAATACCGGCGGTTTCGAAGCCCTCCTGGTTCGTGAAGCATCAAGTTGCGTAACCAACAGCGGTCCAGAGCTAGTGTAAACTTTGGAACCATCGTGACTGGGCAATACAAACGCGGTGGAATCATGTTCGTGATAAGTCTTGCAGCGATTGCCGTTGATCACAAAAGCTTCGATGCCTGTCGGCGAGTGGCTAGTTGCCCAGCATCCAAAGACACTCCCATCGATCGATGACCTCAGGTGTATCCTGTCGCGATAGGATGTATTGTTGATTCGGCCCTCAAACTGAATATTGGATTTACGAAGACTGATCGGATCAAAAAACTCATAGGTCAACCGATCTAACGCGCTCTGGCCGGCAGAGTGAACCATTAGCAGGGGACCATAAGAACCGGAGCCCATCGCCATCGCAGTCATAACACCACCGAAGGGCAATTGCCGCGATAGTCTCCGTTCCTGCGATAACAAATCAAAACGCTGGAACAAATTGTTGTCAGGATAGACGACCAAAACATCTTCCATACCTGCGGCATAAAGAATAGGGCTATTGGCGAGCGAAATGTAACCATGGATTTTAACTTTGGCGCAATCGAAAATTGCGAGCTTTCGGTCCTTCTCCAAGTGAATTACCAAATAGCGTCCTCCGCCAGCTGGAACGACATTTGCAATCTGTCCTGGTAGTTGAAATTTGAATTCTTCTTGCGAGTACCTTGGAGCTGGAAAACTGGCAATACCTCCACGAGCTTTTCCTTCGATAGGGGGTGCCTCTGCGGAGCGGCCCGATGGTTTATTACTGGAACCAGTGCTGGCGGCAGCCACATCGGTGGCAGTCGATTCGATCTCTTCGCCAATTTCGAGCGCCATTAACTCCTCGTCACCTGCAAGAACCACGACTTCGATGCCTGGCATTGCATCTTGCGCTCCATCCAACACGGGCTCCAGCAATTTCACTCCTGTCAAAGGCACGGAAATGGGCTGCTTGTCCAGCATAAGTTTCAATGTTCCACTGCGGGGCAAATTCGTGCTTCGGGAAATCCCCGAAGGCATCAATACGCTGGCTACGCCACTTTCCTCAAACTCGATCGAACGAACTCCCTGGATCGGCAATCGTTTCCCATCCACGGTCAAGTTGAAGCTAGGAGTTTTTCCAACAACTTCACCATTATCAAAAACCAACCGCAGCGTAATAAGCTTTCGCTTGGCATTTGGTGCCGCGGGGATAGTCCCAATGAATCTGCCGTTCTCCTGCATCATCGGGTACTTGGCCGTTGTCTTGCCAGCGCGGATAAGGTGTATTTCCATCCTGAGATCTGGCTGAGCGCCAAGCACGGATTTGGCGACCGCAACCACTTGAATCGGCTTGTAAAGATCTTCAGGCGCTTGCTCAGGTGAGACGATTGTCACTACAGGAGACTTCAGTAGCTTGCTTCCCATGGCAACTGGAATCGCAAAATTAACGCCGGTAAGCATGATTCCGGACACCACGATCCCGACGACTTTTCCAGATTCATTCAATACGGGCCCCCCAGAATTGCCGGGATTCAACGTGGCGTCTAACTGAATTCGCTGCAGCTTTCCATCTTTGTAACGCAGCGAATTCACCCGACCTGTACTCACACTTACACTCGGATTATCCTGGCCCTCAGCAAGCACCGATCCAAATGGGTAACCAAAGGCGTACACGTCATCCGTTTCTTGCAACACCTTCGAAGTTTCGAGCTCCAATTCGGTCAGTTTTAGGTCGCGTTCTTTGGCTTGCAAGATCGCAAGGTCAGCATCTTCGTCACGACGAACTACGGACACTTGAATGGTCTGTTCCTCTGGGCGCCCCGAAGCCAAAACAAGGGCTACCTCTTCACCGTCACCAACATTCTCAACTGAATGCGCATTCGTGAGAAAGATGCCTTGCCCAGCATCAACGCAGAATGCCGTCGCACTCTCCTCCGCTTTATCAACACGCAAAAAAGCTGTCGCATTCTTGCCCAGGTTGACAAGCTCTCTGCGATCCATCTGGGCGAATAAATTTGAAGCCTGCAGCAGTAGCAGCAAGGCGAAAGCGTTCCTAACGAATCTCATGGTAGGGCTCACTCTCTAAGTGCAAAAATGAAAAGAAAAAGATATCAAGGAATAGATGCTTGGCCCAATTAAACCTGCATACGTGCGGCGATAAGTGTCAATCCAACCGTCGCCCTGTATAAGTAAGGCCAATAGAACTAGCCATATTATGCCCCACATCCTTGCGACGGCACAACTACCTGCAGAGGGGTGCGTATCAATCCAAGTTCTGAGAATCGTTGGCGTTATTCTGTCGCTCCAAGGCCGTTATCCAACGTTTCAAGCAAGGCGACGAAGAGCGAAAGGCTAAAGCAAGATAGTAGCCGCCGTAAAGCCCTCCCAGCACGGCTAAAATTCAATACCAGAAAGCAGCTCGGCAATTTTCTTGTTTTTCGCTTCCCGGCCAAGCTCCGAAATCTGCTGCCATCGACTTGCACTAATTTGCATCATCATGATGGAGCGAAGGCATATTTCCACGCTCTTCAGATTTTCAGATTCAATGGCAGCGATCAAGTGCTTGGAACGAATTGAGAAACCTGCAGCTTGGAGCTGTTCCAGCACCATTGGTTTGTCGATAGCCGCTACGAGCAACTGAGATGTCGTAATAGGATCGGAGCTGTCGCCCTGGATATCACGGAAGAAAGCTTCGAAGCTGAAAGGACTCATCGGATTCCGACGTGCCTCCAGCCGTGCGAAATCCGCAAACTTCCGAAAGTGCAGGTCAAAGCCAACAGAATTCGACTCCTGCACGTCCTTCAGCAAAACCTGGGGAATTTCGTACACGAGGCGATGACTCCAGGATCCTTTCTCAAACGGCACCGATGCAAGTACTTCCTCAATTTGCATGGGGTGCTGCTCTAACATTTTCGCGATAACAGATGCAGGCGCTTCGACACCGTTTTTGGCCATTAACTTAATATAGTCCCACCTTTTCTGCTCGGTGGCCAATTTGAGAATCTCTTCCGGGGCACGCATTGGAAGCTTTTCGACCAGGAAACGACAAACACTTTCATCGTAGTAATTCAGCGCAAGTAGATGCAAATCTGGATAACCTGATGCCCTATTGAAATACTGATTCATTGAAATCGCCACTTCGCCTGGCCGTATATAGCTGTAGGAATCCACGGCATCGTCAAAACTGGAGCTCAATCTACTTTGGTCACCTGACACGACCGCTACGAGAGCTTGTTGCCGTGGCGACGCGTTGGGGAGATTGGAAAGGTCCGCGCCTTGCTCAATCAACCACATGGCCACTGGCCACTTCTTGCGAACCAAGACTTCTTGCAGGACTGAAACGTGGCTTGATTTAGGATCCTCTGCCTGCATCGCTATTTGCAAAAGATCATTGGTCCAACGCGATTGCAGTTGCTCCAATGGCATTCGTTCTGAAATCTCGTACGACAACAATCTGCGTACTTCCACTGGCTCGGCACGCGCGACCAACTTCGAAAATAGCTCTGGGCGTTTTTTGCTGTGATCGCGAATGTGATGGTATTTTAGGGGCGTTTCTGTACTTTCGAGCCCCAAACAGAATTCGATTAATTCGAAATTCTGAGTATACGGAAGCACCTGGGACTGCAACGTTTTCTTATGATCTTCCGTTGCGTATTCCCACAATGTCCACCAATAGGGAAAACCGTTGGCAGGAAAGTTCTTGTTCGACTTCAGAAACTTGCTCAACATTTCCTGAGCAATTGCCCGCTTCGATGCTCCGGCATGGAATTCGAACTGCTCCACTAACAACTCCCTTGACGGAACGGCATAGAACGAAGTATCGATCATATGGCCCCAAGTCTCTGCTGGTATCTTGCCGCTACTCTCGATTAAGAATTGCTTCAGCGCATTTCTGTCGTGATTGATGAGATACCGTATCCGGCTGTGAACTTGCTCGCGATCCACCAGCTCGGGATGCTGAATCAAGAACGCGAGGGTTGCGGGCGCGGCGCGTGAAGCGAGAAGCTTCAAACTATTTCTGGTAGATTCTCGTTCTGCTGCATCGAGCTTGGGGAACAACTTGGGCAACAAACCTAGGATGGGTAGACTTTGCTTCCCAGCCGCAGTCGTGATCATGCGCGAAGCTAAGCCCGGAATCATTTGGCCGTCTTTGAACAAGGCCCTCATGACTTGGTCTGGATCCTCCTCTTGCACGAGGCGATCGATCTCTGGCTGCCCAACATACCATTCGCCGGCATTCTCGGCAGTAAATGCAGATGCGCCCGACGGATTTCCTCCGGGCGAGCCCGAATCGCCAGACTGCCCGCCTTCTTGCGCCGAGCCAGAGCCCGCACTTTCATTCGTTGGAGAGGCTGGACTGCCCCCGCCAATCGCCCAAACCAAAAGGAATAGCACCAAAGTACACACGGCTACTAGGCCGTAATACAGATTCTTCTTGTTGCCATCGTCCATGTTAATGTAGGAACGCTTCGAAGCATCCTTGCCGTCGTTCCCGGCCGTCGACTTGCCTTTATGTTTCTGCTTCGCCATTGCTCTACTCCTTCTTGCCAAGAAAAACGGCGGAGTCTGTGAGGGCCGCCACCGCCCCCTGCGGCGAGAATGCAAGCGTTCGAGTCGAACTAGGGATGCCGGGCAAATAGAAGATCTCGCCGACCTTGCCGTTCACAGGCCCCCAAATTCCACCCGCATTATCCATCGCCAACCATTCATCATTCGGCCCATGTCCCAGCCAGTGGATCGAGCCGTTGACTTGCTGAGCAGGACCGGTCGAATTCAATTTTGGTGCACTCCAAGATTGAACTGACAGTTCTGGCATTGAACCACGCGGCTGATCGAAGAGCAGGCAAACTTCGCCCTGCTTGCTAACCGCCAACCCGAGGGGTTCAAGGGTCTCAGTAAGACTCCTGCTTGCAACCAACTGCAAGTCGCCACTTCCCTGCACCCGGTTCACAACAAGCTGCGAACGGTTGGCCCCTATGATTGCACGACCGTCGTCCGAAATAGCGACCACATCCGCCCCTTCGCCGTCCTCTTCAGCCATCAAGTCCTGGGACGTTAGATAACGATTGCCTGCCAAATCGAAGACATAAACTGCCTGCCAAGGTGCATCGCCCGCAGTAAGAAAAACAAGCGAAGAATTCCTGCTGCATAAGAGCGTTGCGTCACCTGGCGCTGGAGCAATGCTCTTCACCTGCTTGGAGGCCATATCGAAAAGCAGCAATTCGTTTGCATTATCATCTAACAGCACCAAACCAAGCCGACTCCAGCCCGCATCCGCGATGTCACAATCCAATTCGATTCGTTGCTTTACGTCTCCGTTGAGAGAAATCTTCGTCAGTGAACCAACCTGCCCAATTAAGCACAAGGAATTGTCTTCCCAAAATAGCTTGGGCAAAATATCACCAACTGGAACCAACAGTCGCGTTAGCTTCCAGTCTCCAACTTGGCGTGGCTTCGTGTACACCGGGTACTTTGGCAGTTTTTTCTCCGTAACTTTGATAGCTCGCAAGGAACGTACGGAATGCTCTGGAATCGGAAGTAGCACGGACGAAAACACTTTGGCATTTGCGCCCTTCATGTCATCAAAAACATCCTCCGCAACCTCGCTGTCATCTTTGATTCCGCCATCCGTAACGTTCGCTTTTGCGGGCGGATCAAAAGGGCCCGGCGCGTCGTCTTGCGCAAGGGAAAAGTTTGCAACGTGCGCAATAAGCATTGCTGAAACTAAAACACAGTTCGTTCTCATGGCCACCAAGTCCACAACTTTCTCTGTCGTTTTCAAAACTACGAGACATTCGTATCTGCCCCAGGCCCCTAAGCTGTTTTACGCAAGGGCGCCCGTGAAACACGATCGCGACTTTATCTAGCAACCTGCTTTTATAACAAATTGTTGTTTCTCTTTGACCACGAAAACGATTTAGTGCGTGAGAACATTCAATGGCCTTGGTAGGGTTCTTGGGACAAATAACGCCGAGCTCGGCAGCGCGCTGCGACTTGGAAACAGCAACTATTCAACTTTATGGCAACGAGAAGCAACGGTCAGGATCTTGAGATACCGGATAGGCCGCGCGCATGAATTCAATAGTCGGGCTGGCTTGTATCCGACTCTACGAGTCTCCAAAGAGTGACCAGAAAAAGAAAAAGCCACTTTTTGGAGACTCGTAGAGTCGGATACAAGCCAGCCCGACTATTGAATTCATGCGCGCGGCCTATCCGGTATCTCAAGATCCTGACCGTTGCTTCTCGTTGCCATAAAGTTGA
>JBCCEO010000286.1:0-9114 GCA_039030255.1 Planctomycetota bacterium
CGACGCCAGGGTAGACGACATCCATCTGGCCGTCGTAGGTGCTCATCTCAACCGGGCTATCCACGGGGCGTCGATCCGAATCTGGCATTACGCCAGCCTGCTCGATAAACGGCCGTGCGTCGATGATATTTTGATTTGCAGCCTTGATGAATTCCCAATCGTAGTCGGCATGATCCTGAAAAATCACGATACATTTGGACGTTCGCAGGACGTTCGCCCAACCCTCGGATGTGGCCTTGCCATCTTTCAGAGCATGCTTGCCATTCGGGTCATGCCATGCCGGAAAGGTTGTTTCGCTGATAAAGACATCGTTGATTGCGTTTGCGTACATTTGCATCGGATCTTTCATGAGATCCTTGGAGTCGGTTGCCTCCTCGCCATCTTGGGGCTTGTCGTTGGGCGATTTGTAACCCAAAAACATGACACGTCCGACGTCGCGTTTATCAGCACCACCCTGCTCCACGATCTGCAAGTAGGCTTCGCGCCTGAGCCGATAGGCGGCAACGACTGGCTCTACGACCTGGCGTAAAGAAGAGACGAATTCACCGTAGTCCACATCATTTAGTGCACCCAATCGCAGGCTGATACGCCACAATTCGGCGCCTGGATTAGCCTCGCTGTCCTCCATTGCCAGATAGTCTGTTTCGAGGATCTTGTCGAAGTGCTTGTACATCGTTCGATTAAAGGCCGAACGAGCAGGACTGTATCCTTCGACAGGTGCCGGGATATCGGGCGACAAAGTAACCGGCGACATGCCTTGACCAACGATGTTGGCCCCTGCGTAGCCAAAGTGCTTTTGCAATACTGTTTCGATGCGAGCGACTGCTTCAGCTCTTTCAAGTACGCTTAGTTGCGTTCTCGTTAGCTTGATCTCCTCCTCAGTCGCTCCCTCAGGAACTTCCAGAGGTTTCTGCAACGACTCGGGGAATCGAACGACCAATTCCATCGGTACTAGGCGACCAAAGTTCTCTTCAAGCCACCCGTAGTCTTTGATGATCTGTGCTTCGGTGTCAAACAGTTTTAGCAGCTGGACGCTGGTGTGAATGCGGAATAGTCCGAAGCCGAGTCCAATGAAAGCGACGAGGCAGACCGCATTGACGTACCAGTGTCGCTTCAGAATGAATGCTCCAACTGCTTCCCAGAAATTTAGAATGCCTTGAGCCGACTTGGTCCCTGCATCCTTGATGGCTTTAGCCTTCGGAGGAAAAATCGAAAGTGCGCTTGGCAAGAAAATGTAAAGCAACACCAAGGTTGCCATCACACCCATTGCTGAGAAAATTCCGAACTTGCGAATTGGCAGAATATTACTGGAACAGAGCGAGAGCAAGCCGATCGCAGTCGTCACCGCAGCTAAAGTACAGGGCATGACGGCGTGCGAAATGGCACGTTCCGGAGCACCTTTAAGTCCACCTTCTACCGCTGCATCACGATAATAGTTGACGATGTGGATCGCGCCGGCCATTCCGAGTACGTAGACCAAGGAAGGCATCGTCAGCAGGATCGCGTCGACAGATGCGTTGCTCCACCAGACCATTCCGAGACTGGCCATCGCACTCACACCACCGACGAAGAATACCATCATCATCAGACGTGTTGAACGCAACAGCACCCAGGAAAGAACAAGACCGAGCACCAAGGAGTAGCCGATCAAACGCACCAGAGTAATGGTGCCCTCTTCGTCAATCGCGACGTTGTCGACTGGTGGGCCACCGATGTGCAGGACTGGTTCCTCGAGAACTGGATCTGCAGCCAGCATCGAAAACGGAGGCGGAGCCATGTTCGGTGTCGGAGGGGCAGTGATGCCGCACTCTTCGGCAATTTGGAACACTCGGCCTTGGGTTTGTCCTAAGATTCCTCGGGCACAGATCTTGCCAAGGTTTTGACGGGCGGCGTCCGTCAAAGTGAGGATAACACAGGTCTGTCGATTGGGTTCTTCGACGTGAACCGCGTCAAAGAAGCTGTACCATACTTCCGATTGGATAACAGGATCGACGGCCTGGAAGGCCGCTAAGTCGCCACCGTACTTTTCGTCAACGGCCGACTGTACAACATAATTCCAAATGTCGTGCCAATCTTCCGGCAATTCGGCCAATTGTTCGTCAGAAAGCAGTGCTTGAAGGCCTTCGCTGGTCCAATCAAAGTCACGCGGAACAGGCGGACCAAACATGGCGCCCGTCAAACGCGAAATCGCAAGTCTTTCTCCTGCCTTGGGTTCAGTCCCGTTATAAAGTGCACCGTTTTCGGATGCCAATTGTTCTACGAGGTCAGGTCCGGTCTCGATGGACTTGAAAAGCGGGGCGGTAAGCAGTCTTGGATTTTGCCAGAAAGGGTTGGGAGCTCCATCCGTTCCAGGATCACCAAAGGCGGCGACAAATTGGCCTTCGAGCTCAAAACTGCCAGTGGCTTTTGCCAGTGAGCGGCCAGCAGCGCTGACCATATTGGAGTTGCCATTCCAGCGGTAAAGTCGACCGTTGGGTGTAATGTAGAAGTAGCGTCCGTTTCCGCTGACTAACCACTTTTCATTAAGACCACCCCAATTGAAGTGAAAATCTTTTTCGGCAAACAAACCGTATGTTGCGCCAATGTCCCTAGCATGATAGTACTGACTGCTAGAATCAGCGTCTGGACCAGGCTCAAGTTCGTTTTGCAATTTGCTGACGAACATCTTCAAGCGTTGGTCGTCTTCATTGCAGCCCTGCCAGGTAGCGACGATAAACTGCTCGCTGACGAACTTTTTTGCGAACCAAGCGAGTTCTTCGGTTTCACGAAAATCCGAAGGCAACCAATCCTTGACGTTATTCTCTGTCTTCTGAAGTGCCATTCGCGCACCGCGAAAGGCAAATGGGACAAAGAAGAAGACGAGCATCAAGAAAACTAGCGCATTGGGAACTCCTAATGCTGATTTCTTCGAATAGAAATCCTCTTTGATGCTCATGGATGGATTCTTTGAACTCGGGACGACAAGCTAACCCTAACGCTATCCGTTTGCTAGCAACGAGTAAATGGCATGGCGCAAAACCACCCCTGGGAATCATTCGTCACCTGAACGCGGTAACGATTAGTAAAGGTCTAACGTTAGTCAGATTCTGCGGCAATCTAGCCCATGATGCTAGCGTCGACTGTGGCGAGATAGGTAGGATTAGGGAACTACGGCGGGTTTGAAGTGGCATCCGTCAGATTATCGAAATCTGCAAGCCAGTATCTGCCCGTGAGCAAATTGTTGCTGGACGGATTGTTACCAAAAAAATTGGGTTTTTCAATTTGATGGCTTTGTGATCGCCAGAGCCAAAAGCGAACGGAGCAGCCTTGGCTATGACCATGAAGCAGCAGGATTTTGCACTGCTTCGGACTCATTTTGAACCAGTCTAAACCTTAGCCGCTGCAATTAGCTTAACGAATTCTACATTGGACTCGAAGCGACCGAGTTGTTTGGTCAGTTGTTCCATAGCTTCGACAGGGTGCATTGTACTGAGTGTTCGCCGCAACATTGTGACCGCGTTTAGCGTTTCACTACTGAGCAGCAATTCCTCACGCCGCGTACCTGATTGTTCGATATCGATTGCAGGCCACACGCGGCGGTCCGCAAGCCGACGGTCGAGTACGAGTTCCATATTACCGGTGCCCTTGAACTCTTGGAAAATCAAGTCGTCCATGCGACTACCGGTTTCAATCAAAGCCGTACCCACGATGGTCAATGAGCCACCTTCTTGGAACGCTCGTGCGGTCGCAAAGAGCTTCTTGGGGATATCCATCGCTTTGATATTCACACCACCGCTCATCGTAGGTCCGCTATTGCCAACGTACTTGTTGAAGGCGCGGGCAAGACGGGTGATTGAGTCCATCAGCAAGAATACGTCTTTGCCCATCTCGGCCAAACGCTTGCAGCGATCGATGACCAACTGGCTCAAACGCACGTGACTGTCGACATCCATATCAAGACTACTGGCTATAACTTCGCCATTAACCACATTCCGTCGCATGTCGGTGACTTCCTCTGGTCGCTCGTCAATAAGCAGAACCAGGAGATGCACATCGGGATGGTTCATCGCGATTCCGCGACTGATATGTTGCAACATTACAGTCTTACCACTTCGGGGTGGGGCAACAATCAATGAGCGTTGGCCCTTACCGAGTGGGGATAGCAAGTCGATTACACGATTGGAAATGGGCTCAGCGCCGATTTCTAAGTTGAGCCATTCTTCTGGGTTGATGGGAGTGAGGGCCTTGTCATCGTCAAAGTTCTTGACTTCGCAGTATTCCTCTGGCTTGACGCCATCGACATCTAGAATCTCACGAACTCGCGGTCCCTGCTTGTGGCGAGCCTGCTGCATCATGGCTTTGATACACACGCCTTGTCGCAAAGCGAATTTTTCGATCATCGTTCCAGGAACAAAGGGATCGGAACGTTCGCGCGAGTAGTTGTTATCCGCGCTGCGAAGGAAGCCGTAGCCATTGGGATGCATTTCGAGAATGCCGGTGAATTCCAGCAATGGAATCTCACCATTTTCATCGACCTGCGGTTCTGGAAACGGCTCGTTGCTGCTATTGGACCCTGAATTGCGTCGTCTTCGACCGCCTCTACGTCCACCGCGACCTCCGCCGCCGCCACCGCCTTGGGAGTAGCCTCCGCCTCCGCCACCAGATCCTGAGCCACCACCTGAACGTGACCTATACCGCTTTTTCTTAGGCATGCAGTAAATTCCAACGAGAAATTGACGAGATGTTGAGTGTTTCCCGCCGCATTAGAGACGAATGGAAAACGCAACAAATCTAGAAGAAAAACTTAGATTGGAATCAGAAATCCTTAGTCCAATCAAACTGTAGGCACCATTTCCTCGGTGCATTCGCTCCCTTGGGGAAACTATGTGTTTTGAGCTAATTGCTCTGATAATCTTGTGTTTGTAATGCAAGTGGAAGGAACTGCACTACTCCTCAGCTACAGAGGATTTGGCTAATGAATTTGTAACTTAGCGGTGATCAAATGGATCGTTAACACCGATTTGCAGAACCGAAAACTGTCTAGCGGCAAAGTAAGGCCACGTCCAGCCTGCGGTCATTTTGCACCGAATCAAAGCTCGGCAAACAGGGTGAATTCAAGGGATTCTCTGGCCTACATGGTATGCAAACCACAAACGAAAGAGTGAAACTCTAACCAGCGAAGAGGAGGAGGTGAGGAATGAGTCGCCTCCACAACTTCTACTTTGCGACGATCCATTAATGAGATGACAGAATCCATCTCGCGGGGACGTGATTGTTGAATGCTGAACGGCAAGAGTCGCGTTGCAGCAATACACGCCAGGATCAGCCTCTTTGCGGTGAAAGATTTCACCGAAGAATCCTACGCTTATTTGCCTCCGAATATTAACTCTACGGTGGAGAATGTCAAGTGAGCCCTGTCATTTGATAGCAATGAATTGTCGATTTTTCATAAAAATCCTTAGTCTTTCCTTAAGTCATACATCTTAACATTCCGATTTCCGCGATGGAGATAGGCCCCTTTCTGCGTATTGCACATAGGATGGATCGCATATGCACTGCCCCAAAAAAATCGCTCAACTCGCAATTCTGACCATTCTTTGGATTCCTTGTACGCTCGCCAAAGCCCAGGATGTACAGCGAATCAATTGGGCGCCAGATCTTGCGGCAGCACGCAAGGCTTCGGCTGAATTTCGCGTTCCCATGATGATTCACTTCAATAGTGACCAGTGCACGCGCTGCGATTACGTTGAACAACGGGTCTACGTACAGCCGGAGTTGATCAAAACACTCAACAAGTACTTTATCTGTGTGCAGGTTAATGGAACCAAGAATCCTCATTTGGCTGCGCAGTACGGTGTGCATTCGTGGCCTACCGATGTTTTTCTAAGCGCATCGGGGCAATTGTTATTTCAAGGAACCAGTCCGAGGGATTTGGATAGCTACTTACGCCAGCTGCAGAATGTCGCGATCATGAATCGTGATAGTAACAATTTGATTGCTCAGCAAGGCCTGCCAAGCTCCCCAAGTCCTGGAATGAACAATCCGGCGACGTCAAGCACAAATCCGGTAGGAAGCGTTGCTAGTTTTCCTTCCGGTGGTCTGGGTAGTGATCCAGCCTCAACACCAAGTTCGCTAGCCCACGGTTCTAATGGTATGGCGAATGCTCAGATGCAGGGACAAGCCTTCCAGAATCGAGCTCAACTAGAATCGGGCTATTCCAGGATGGGCGCAAGCATTCCGCCTACAACAGGAGTTGCTGCTGGTCCCACCACTTTTCAAAATCAAGCTCAAGCGATTGCAGGTCCTGGTGTCGTGCAAAATCGCATTGCACCCAACGCTGCGTTTGGCGAGCAGCCACAAGGGCAGCTACCGGCACGCAACCAGGTCGGCCAACTTGGCACAAACGCTGTCGTGCATCCGAATAATCTGCCATCCATGCCAGATATTGCTGGCGCTCCTTCTGTTTCGCAACCGAACACGTCTAACTTTGGGACAAAAGCAAGCTTGCCAGCCAAGACGATTGAGAACCCGTACGCAAGACAAAACTCAACCGAGAATGGTATGCCCGCTTATCCACCACTGCCTTCGGGAAGCCCAAATGCTGGTGGCGTAATTGCAAATGCTAGTCATGGTGTCACTGCTCGGCAAGTTTCAGCGAGCAACAATACCGTGAGCAGCGAGAATATTGTATCTAGCGATAAGTGGGCAAAGCCTGCCTCTGCGAAAACGCTGGTCGATTGTCTTGAGGGACACTGCCCAGTAACACTTACGAGGCACGGACAATGGGTCCTCGGCAAGAAGGAATTCCAGGTTAAGCACCGCGGCCAGACTTATTCGCTCAGCAGCGAGGCTGCTAGGAAAGAGTTTCTGGCTGCCCCTGACGCACACAGTCCTGTTTTATCGGGCTACGACCCGCTCATCATGTTGGAGCAGGGCAAGTTAGTTCCTGGTAGCGTCTTGTATGGCCTCCGAGAGCAGGGCAGCGGATCTTTTCTGCTTTTCTCCTCCTCGGAAAACAAACAGCGTTACTGGGACGGCTTCAGTCGCTATTCGAAGGCGCTGTCGGCGCTGATTCAAAAGGCTCATCAGTAAAGCCTTTCTCACCGGTCCGTAGCTATTTGCCAACTTTGGCTTTGATGTCCTTGATTTTCAGCTCGGGTGCGCATTTTTCAAGCTCACGCAGGATACGCCTTTTTTCAAAGGTTAATTCCTGCAAAGCAGCGCTGTTGGCAGCATGCACGATAAGCACGCCTCGGGAGATCTTTCCAGGTTTGGTCACTCCAGCAAGCTGTGGTCCTGCGCATTGCTCCCAGTAAGCGTGTAGGGCTTCATTGAGTTCCGTTTGGCCATAACCGCGCTGGGTCATTAGTCGCCGAACCACAGTGCCCATTTTCTTTGCGTTGTACCGCGAAGGACGCTGCTTGATGCTAGCCAAATCCCACTTTTCTTCTTCGCTAAGTTCTGGATCAGAGTCACCCATGACTGGCTTTCTGGCGGAAGTTTCACTTGCAGCAGCTGGCGCAATATCATTCGCACCTATATAGTTTCACGGATCTCATGGCTGGGAATTCGCAGCGGCATCCAAGACGACCGCTTTCTTTTCTGCGAGCCAAACAGGAATGCCAGCTGGCAGGCCAGGACGATTTTTTCCAGTGGCCGTCAAATAGGCGTCTCGCAGCATCTGGTGCTTTGTACGGGAACGCAACAGCGCCTCGTCGCTGGGGTAGGCCGCAATGAGGTTGGCAGGTGCACCAATTTGACTGAGGATGTGTTCAGCTACCAAGCCATGGGCGAGAGCGCCAAAGTGGACTCCATCTCTGGAGAAAGTGAATTTGTCGTCTTCCTGTTTGAAGATCTTTTTTTGATCCCGCATCATCTCGTGCAAGTTGATGACCTTAGTTGCACGGAATTGGTTTTTCAGGCACCATTGAGTCTGCTCTTCAAGTACCCGGTCGTAGTCAGGCGCAGGTGCGAAGTAGGCATATCGTCCATTCTTGGCTGGACCAAGTTTGCCAGATCTCTTGACTGGCTCAGGTTCAAAAAGCGGCGGGGTCAAAACGACGAGCCTCGCACCGCTCTTTCGCACTTCGAGGGAAAGTTTGAGCATTCCATCTTGATAGGCCTTGAAGTTCTCCTCCGATCGTGGCTGATAGATTCCATCGTTCATCCCGTAGCAGACGAATACAACGCCAGGTTTGGTCATTGCAAGAACTTTGGATAAACGCTCATGCACGCAAGGACGCTTGAAGGGGTGGTCGACTTCCGAAAGTCCCGATGCCGTTTCACTGGAGACACCCAGGTTGAGTAACTTTGGCCGTTTAGGAAGTACTTCCATCCAAGCGTCGAGCATCGCCACGTAATCGCCCGAGTAGGTGTTGGAGTCGCCGAGGAAAACCCAGGGAGATCGACGTGACAATTCCTGCCAAATTAACTGCTGCGAGTTGCTCTCTTGCGCGTTGAGCGAACTTGGCGAAACGCAGCATAGCAGAAACAGCATGGAGTAGAGACTTGCATTGCCAAGAGGCAAGCGTCCAGGAATTTTCTCGAATGAAGTTTTACTTCGGTCAAATAGGAATCGAAACTGCGACATGGAAACTCCAATCAATTGAGCGTCTAGATGCCGTAAGTTTACACAATTGTGGCCACGTCCGCAGGGAGAGTAAATGTCCAGCGATGCTAGGCAGTCACGCGACACCGTTCAACATCAACACTTTGCGCATATTCTTGTGCGACGATCCGATCGATAGCCTATTTGTGGCGAGCACCTACATTTCTGGCCCATTCGATCCACTTCGTTTCCATAGTCTTGCGTTTGCCTTTGCTGTTTTGCCCCAAGTCATTCTGCTCGATGGCATCCTGATCGAGCCGATACAGTTCCCAGCGATTTGACTTTCCTTCGTTGACAAGTTTCCAATCGCCAAGTCGAACGGCGCGGCTGCCTTGATGTTCATAAAACAGTGCTTGATCGTGGTTGCGCTTGGAAGCTAAGAAGTCAATTCCGGACATATGCAAGGATGCTTCTTCATTGCAGCGCGCAACATTAAGGATAGTCAGTCAAAATTTCTGAGAAAGAAAACACAACGTAACGACCGGTACAGTTGGCATATTCTCGTAGGACAAACAAGTAAGGAAAAC
>JBCCEO010000287.1:0-9094 GCA_039030255.1 Planctomycetota bacterium
GGCTAATGTAGTGGGCCTCTGGTGATGGTCTAGTCGAAAGAACACGTGAACTTGGTCTGCGACGCCGCTCGGATCGCTTCCTTGAATTCCACTCAAAGCCGGTAATACACCAAGCAGAGAAATGAAGAAGGCGGCGAGAATCCAAGGCCACTGGGCCAACGCGGAAGGCGACCCGGGAAAAAACAGCCAAACGAGAACAAGACTTAATCCAGCCCATCCTCCCACTAAAGGGTGCCAAATGACTGCTATAGCCAGCCAGATCCACGCATTCTTCCAGCGTTTTTCGACTGCTGCCGCCAGACCGAGGAGTACGCACGGGTAGGCGAGTGATTTGCCTTCGAAGCCACCTACGGCCCATTCACCAGCCCAATGTCCGTAGTGGACCGCAAAGATCCATGAGGCCAACGCAAATGGAGCTAGCAAGGCTGGGATTTTGAGACTGCGACAGAAGTGAATCCAGGCCCATGAAAGGAATCCCCAGCAAATCAGCCTACCGAACCACGCAACCATCTCCAAAGGCAGCACAAGGGAAAGAATTCCCGCCAAGTAAGTGGCCGTTAGATGCGAATCTCCGGACTCTAAAAAGAGATCTCCAGGAGCAAAGCTACTGTCTAAGGCGTGTTTGGCCTTCGTTAGGTAGTGCGATTCATTGATGCCAGGGACTGCGGTTGCGATGCAAGCAAAAATGACCGCTATCTGTACAAACCACTGTACAAAGACCGCCTTCTTGATCTCGGATGGGCGAGCGAAAAGACTACTCAGCCAACTCATTGGGGGCTCGCGATCAGGGAAATAAGAGCGATTGTAGGGCCTTTAAGTGCAACTTTCGCACCTAAGACCGCAAAAATTCAACAAAAAGTAGTGTCAAAACTACTTGATTTCTTGACTCGGGCTTCATTGTGCGTAGAGTGATGTTACTGGCTTAGCTCTGTAGCTTGGTCAAAAAACCGTAGATACTCGTTGGTACCGGCTAAGAAGGTATCACACATCCTGCCGAAACTCGCAGCGACGGATTTAGCTATCGGAATCGGCGAAGGAAACTAACCAAAGGAAGGGGACAGATGTTAGTACTTTCTCGAAAGAAGAACGAGAGCATCGTCATCAACAACGACATCACTATTGTTGTCGTCGAAATTCGCGGAGACAAGGTCCGATTGGGAGTTGAAGCTCCTCGAGAGGTTCCTGTGCATCGTCGCGAAGTTTACGATGCGATCCAACGAAGTCAACAAGACGATACTACGGCTTCGCCAAAAGATTAATCCCTAATCGATTTAGGGTTGGCCAAAAGCCTGTATCTCTTTCGCCTTGTAGAAGACGATTGAGATATGGGCTTTTTTGTTAGCCATTCGTAGAGCTGCGTCTTGATCAGTCGATGAAGTCTTTTGCTTTGCCTTCGATCTTACTGGTTGTTTCTTTGATTTCACGCAGCAATCGTTGCTGAGAAGAATTGTTGACGCCATGCAATTCTAGGGCGTTGCCGAGCCAGTCTCCTTCTTGAGGATCGATTTCTCCTGGCGTTTCCATATCACGAACTAGTAATTTGGTGATCGAAGCGATAAAGAAATCTCCCCACTCTGGGCAATCTTCGTCATTTTCCCCCAGGGCATGATTGGCACGCAGCAAGGTTTCTGCTTCCTGCTTATCAACCACCCAATCCGCGTCGACACACTTTTGCAGCGCTCCAACTTGGGCCGCCGTGACGACGCCGCTGTCTAGGATCTGGGCCAACACTTCATCGGCGGTGGTTTGATTCATTTTTAAACTCCAATTTCTATACTCGTTCTCTAGTCGCAAAGAGCACAAGGTTTCCTGCAATGCAAACTTCGGTTCTGAACGGGTTGGTAGCAAGAGAGTGAATAGTTTAGGGCTGCATTATAGCGGCTGGCACCGGAACTGCGACGCCCATCGTTTTATAGCGCAGGGCGAATCAGAGTTTCAAACTGGTCCACGCCGGAAATTTAAAAAGCACAAAACGCAAGTGTGTGAAACTCGAACGTTTTAACAGCAGAACAAGTCTTCAACCTGCTTGCGCTTTCAGTTTTTCTCTCCTTGGTCGATCCACCGTGGAAACGGTTTCGTTCTGCGTTGAGTCAAACTCAGATTTGCCCTGGGTTGGACCAAACGCAAGTTGAAAAGCGGCCCTTTGTGCTATTCCTCACGATTGCTTAGCTCATCGCGAGTCGAATTTTGCAGCAGAATTTGCTTGACGGTTAAGCTTCGATTTACGAAGCTTGCCGACCAGTCTCCGTGAGAACCGATATACATTCCTAGAAAACAAGTTATGAATCAACGACGAAATTTTTTGAAAGCATCGGCAATAGGCGCAAGTGCATTGGGACTTTCTGGATCTGCCTTTGCAATGAACGCGGCTCCAGCAAAGCCGACACCTCCGAAGCCAAAAGAAAAGAGGCTGCCTCGCGAAGTTTGGGTGGCGACGGTATCAGCGGCAGGGCTTCGAGCAGATAACAGCGAAAAAATGCTAGAGCAAACCCTCGAGTTGATGGAGGAGACGGCGGCCTGCGCTCCAGATATTATCTGTTTAACCGAAACTTTCCCAGTAGCAAACATTGCAAAACGTCCTCCGCTGCAAGAAGCGGCGGCAGTCTGGTGGGAAAAAGTGCTGCCTCGGTTTTCAGATTTCGCCAACGAGAACAATTGCTATTTAGTGTGCCCATTGCATACCGAAGAGAAAGGTAGCGTATACAACTCTGCGGCCTTCCTAGATCGAAGCGGTCAGCTACTCGGGAGGTACCACAAGATCCATACGACGACGGACGAAAGCGGTCGTGGTGTTGTCGCCGGTCCGCTCGATGCACCCGTCTTTGAGACAGACTTTGGAATCGTGGGTGCGCAGATATGTTTCGATATCGAATGGCGCGATGGCTGGGAGAAGTTAGCTGAGAAGAATGCGGAGATCGTTTTTTGGCCCTCTGCTTTTGGAGGTGGCAAGATGGTGAACACTCGGGCCTGGGAACATCAGTACGCGGTCGTCTCGAGCACACGCAAGAGTCCCAGTAAGATATGCGACTTGGATGGAACGCAGCTGGCGGTCACGAGTCACTGGAATGACTGGGTATGCGCGCCAATCAACCTAGAAAAGGCCTTCTTGCACACGTGGCCATTTGTGAAACGCTTCCCAGAAATTCAAGCCAAGTATGGCAAGGAGATTCGCATCACGAATCATGCCGATGAAGAATGGTCGATTCTGGAGAGCCTGTCAGCCGATTTGCGTATCGCTGATGTTATGAAAGAATTTGAGCTTGTTTCGCTCCGCGAGCATCTTGCTGAAGCAGAAAAGGTGCAGTGCTCTTGTCGAGTCAATTAAAGGAGTCGCCATCAGGCAGACTCCTTCGTTGGGATTCGCGAATTGAGCGTAGACTGCTCAGGGCTGAGAAACAGGTTCTCCCCCGTTCCTTGTGGCGAGTGCTTCTAGTTTTTTCAAGTCGCTTTCGATTTTTCTCACGGCTCCATCCGCCATCAATGCAGTAACGGGACCAGATGAATCGAATGGCATACTTCCTAAGCCTGAGAATTCTTCAGCCGGGTAATCTTTGGGGCAAGTCCAATCGATCTCGCAGGCCGTTTCCAAAACAAGTAGTGTCGGTGAGGTTCCGTCGGTGAATTCTGCCATGCTGAACCCATCCCCGATGCCGAGCGCCGAGTCCTTAGCGGCGATGCCAACGTAGTTTGTCAATCCATCCGAAAGATTCTCGTTTGAGGAAGCTGGGTTATGGTAAACCGCTGGCATTTTCTCAAGAAGAGTGAGATTGTTTTCGCTGTCCCACTCTTCATCAAAACGGTACTCTCGATAGAGCTCTTCCTCTCCTAGGAACGGGAGCAATGCGACTCTCCAACTGTAGGGCTTGGGGTTCCCTCCAGTCATACCAGCTGCATCGGGGTTGGTCATTTTCGTTCCAGGAAAGCGTCCGTAGTGTTCATGGAACTGATGAAAGGCAATTCCGATCTTTTGGAGGTTTACTTGGGAATTGGATGCGTCAAGATCTCTCTCTGCGTCTTCTTTTCGCGAGCGAATGACGCTGATGGACTTGAAGTCACCAAGATACAATTTTTCGTCATGGACGACTGCTCGTACTGGACCGTTCTCCTCTTCGATTGCTGTAACGAGTTTTTCGACGCTTCCCGAATCCTTAAGCCGTATGGCAACCATCCATTCCGAAGACTCTTCGGGTTGCACTTTGTTGATCGCAATGAACATCTGGTTGTGAAAGTTCCCAAGAACTTGCTCGACATCGACTTGCGGACCGTTTGGGTCGTGACGCACTCCAGCGATCAAGCTGGGGAATACCGTTTCTGACTTAACTAGCTTGGACACCAACGTGGCAACATCTTGCTCCAGAAACTCTTTCCAATCGACTTCGACGAAAAGCACTTGCATCTTTCCAGAATTCGGGAAGTAGGAAGAATGATTTTTCAAAACTGGCTTTGAAATTCCTTTCAAACTAGTCAAAGATTCGGCGATCACTCGCACTTGTCTTCTTTCGTCCTCGGACAAAGATTTCACGTTCCGGCCGAATAGACGGGCAATGGAAGCTTCAAAATTGCCAGGGTTTGAGATCTTGCCGAGCTTCATTGCTTCGTAGAGGCTGGAAGCAATGATTGGGGCGACATTGAGCGCAGCGCCGGTCTCAATGTCAAATAGTTTCCCGGTGCTCGATGATGTATCACCGCCAAAAGGGTCGGAAGACTCTGTTGATCCGCCAAACGGATCGTTGTCTCGTGAGTTTCCAAACGGAGCATTGTTGCTGGATCCGCCAAACGGATCTTTGTCATTTGAACTCCCAAATGGATCGGAATGATCTTTTTGAAGATTTCGATCGCCAAATGGATTGGAACGCTCTGAAGAACCATCGCCACCAAAAGGATCCAATTCTTTTACGTTACTCGATCTTGCGCGGTCAGAGCCAAATGGATTCTGGCTGTTTCGAACTCGATTGTTTCGTGGTCCGGCTTTATGTACGCTGCCTGCCGTAGCCTTCAGCGGATCTTCCCCCTCAATCGTCGGAGCTCGTATATCTGCTTCCAGTGGTGCGAATGGATCTTCCACATCCGATTGAAATGGATCAACCAATTCTTTCATGACTCGCTGTAAAGTTGCATCCGACATGTTGCCTTCAAGTACTGCATTCGCAGAAATGGGCGAGCGAATCGTAGGCGCTGACACCACTTCATTTTCGAGAATCACGACCATGGGTTGATTCATGTGAGCCTTAGTTAGCTCATATACTCTCTTGTCGAGTCCATTCATGAATCGCATTTCGACCACCCGCCTGCCATCGCGCATGCTAACTTCCATTCTGCTGTTGAATTTGAGTTGTTTCCAAGAAAGGAAGGTCTTGTCGCTGTACTTGAGCAAGACGTACTCGTGATCTCCCTGCTTGGCGACAAGGCAATCGTGATCATTTGGCAGGACATTTTTGTTCGCCAGTCGAAACCATCTTGCGGCCAAGTTGGGCACGATCGCAGCAGAATCCGTAGAATACAAATGGTCGATGGCTTGCTTGTTACTCACCGGATCCAGGTTGGAACGCAGAATTGGAATCCCAAAAGCGACGACCCCTCCTGAAGTTGCCCGAGTATTCGGTGAATCACCGTCACCTACCGCTGATTTGTTCTGTTGGGCCGCGTTTTCATGATTGCCATCAGTAGTGTACAACGTTGTAATCTCGCTTCCTTTCGGTACTTCGATTTCTTGAGTCGTACCGTCAGGGAATTTTATCTTGATGATTACGCCCAGGCAGAATCCAAGAATCAGCATGCCAACGGCAATTGAGACGGCGATCCAAGTTGGAACGGTGCTTCGCTTTCTTCCGTCGGTTTGGGCGTGAAAAGTCGAGGTTCGCGGAGAATTTTCCTGAGGCTCCAGCTGCTTTGCTTTTTCCAGCAAGCCGATAAGGTCATGCTTCGGAGTCCAAGGTGCGAGCGCTGTTTCTAATTCGATTGGCGTTTGAGGACGCTCGGCCGGTTGCTTGGAAAGCATGCGGGCGACAAGCGAGTTTAATGCTTCTGGGTATTCTCCGCCGACTTCATTCAAACTTGGAGCGGCAGAGTTCACATGTGCGTTCATCTTAGCGTAAGCGCTCAAGTGACGATCGTCGGCAAAAGGAGCGTTACCAGTCAGAAGCTTGAACAATGTGCACCCGAGAGAATAAATGTCGGAACGAATGTCCACATTACGGCTATCGGCAACTTGCTCTGGAGCAACATAATCGGCCGTCCCCATGGCTTGGCCGGTGCCGGTTATCTCTGCATCAGCCTCTTCGCCAAATTGCAACCGCGCGAGTCCCAAGTCCAATAACTTCACTTCGCCCGTCTCGCTGAGCATAATGTTGGAGGGTTTGACATCGCGATGCACGAAACCCTGCGAGCTGGTGTATGCAAGTGCATTTGCGATGCGGCGTGTAACTTCACAGGCGTCGGCGAGGGGGAGAGGGCCAACACGCTGAACGAGTTCGCCTAAGTCCATGCCTTGAATGTATTCGGTAACAAGTACAGCGGTGCCATCTACTTCTCGGGCATCGTGGGCGGTGACGATGTTTTCATGGCTGAGCTGTCCAATCGCACGCATTTCTTGTTCGAATCGATCGCGCATCTTGGAGTTTGCAAGTCGATGACTGGCAAGAATCTTCAATGCAACCTGACGCCCAAGTTTTGTGTGTCGTGCGAGCAGCACACTGCCCATTCCGCCACGTCCAAGTGGATGGAGGATCTCGTATTCGGCGATCTGCTCAGGAAGCCGCTTTAGTTCTTCTGTCCAGCCAGTCGAAGAGCGATGAGGCGAATCCGGAGTCTCTGCTTCCACTTGAGAATCAGCGTCGACCTGAGAATCAGCCAATGCTCCCAGCGCGCGTGCCATGGCAACCTGACAATCCGGTTCCTCAACATATTGAGTTGCAGGTGCGCGGCGAATCGTATCTAAAAGCGAATCTTTAGACTGCTCCATTGCCTCCATTTCGCTTCGACAAGCTGTGCAGCTACGAACGTGTTCAAAAAGTTCTTCACTTTCCTGCTCGGGCAATTGTCCGACTGAAAGGGACTTTAGACGATCGGAAGTCGGGCATTGAATTGAAATCATATTAAGTCTCCATGAAGGTGCAGCAAGTGCTCCGGCATTCTCAAGGGCGCTCCCCCGATGACGGGCCTTCGAGCAAAATGGGAATCAAAGCCAGTTCACCAGAGCTCGGTGAATGGCTGCTTACCTACATGAACGCTGCGGCCTGACACCATTTTGTCGAAAAAACTGCTTTCCAGCAAAGAATGCCCCTCTGTAGAGTGGACTCAAAGGTAATGCAAGGTGCTGCCGAAACTCGAAGCTTTCTCGGAACACTTCGATTGTTTCACTCAGAGAATCATGAAGCGGAAAGACCGAACCGGCGGCACTGCACTCATTCAAATCCGAACCGGGGGCAAATCCGAAACGGGGGCACTGCACTCCTTCGTTCTCACTTACCCGCCAAGTTGGCTAGGCCTCACACAAACCGAATTAACAAATTGTTTCATGGCTAGCCGAAGGCGGTTCTTCGCATACAGAACTACGCGACCAGACGATCCAGGGGACTAGTGATCGTAATATCGGATCGATTCAAAACGAGCTTGTAGATCATCGTGGTCTTAACGTCCGAATGCCCGAGCAACTCCTGAATAGTGCGAATGTCCGTGCCGCTCCAAAGTAGGTGAGTTGCAAAGCAATGACGAAAAGTGTGACTCGTCACGTGTTTGTGGATTGCAGATGTTTCTACCCCACGCCGTAAATGCACCGAAAACGTATCCCCCGAGATATGATGACGATGAAATCGCCTTGTTTTAGGGCCGCATCCAATTGTTTAACGGCGAGCCGCAGGCGGTTCTTCCTCATCCCTATCCAGTAGCGAACGTCGCCAGGACTTTCGGCCCTTCCCTAGCAACCCGAAGCGTCAGCTAGGCCGATTCCTTCCTCACCAACCGTCGTATCAGCTTGCGGAGGGTCAGCAGTGTAAAAACCGGCGAGGTTCTTCCCTGTGCCGTACGTGGAAGCGCCCGTCTCCAACGACGCGTCCTCTCCGATCACGCCACAACTGTAACCCGATTGTCAAAATCCAGATCCTTAGTTCGCAGCCGCATCGCCTCGCTGATGCGCATTCCGCAACCATACAGCAACTTTGCGTACTTCGTCCTCGCTCATCACCGTTGGAATTTGCTTCCCCTTCGACGCACGGATCGCTCGAATTTCTCCCAGTTCACGTTTCAAAACGATCGTGAAAAACTTCTGCAAACCATAAAACGCCGCGTTCTGTGTCGTAGGTGCAACACTACCGTCAACGGCCAAATCGGTCAGATGCGCTTCCACATCGCGGCCCGTGATCGATAACGAACCTACGACATCTTCCTGCAATCTCAGGCTACCTAACGCCAGCATGTATCAAATGCGCCTCCCTGAAGAGTGGTGTGAATAAGTCACAGGGACATATTCTCACCAGGCCAAAAAGTACGAAAAAAGTTATCTGGGCAATGCCATTAAAACGATTCACTTGTTTGCATGCAACGTAGTATCAAGCATGCAACTCCTCCAAATCGAGCTCGAACGGAGTCGGACTCGATCAGTAGATACTCCGAATGCTCCAATACTCGGCGTCCGCTTAACCAATACGCGACTAATCTGTGATGACCATCGCTGACTTGACACACGCCAAAACTATCTCTCCAGATCTCAATCCGCGGTAGACATCCTCCATTTTCGATTTCGACAATCATCTCCTCGATTTGTAGAACATTTCGCAACTTACGCTGCGACACAAGAAGCCTCTTGATTTCCATAGCAACACCTCCGGTCGAATACCGGAGATGGACCTGCACGAATGCGGAAATTAGCTGATGAGATGTTCACTACAAACCCAACGATTCTGATACGATTACCCGAACATAGAATGGTATGTCCCTGATTGCCTGACAACCTATCGGTAAGCGCACGGTGAAGTGCGTGTTGACTGGTGTTTTAAGCTCCTGATTTAGTCTGGGAGTTTTCTGATGGGACGTAAGAGTCGGTTTTCGAAGGAGCAGTGGGTGGGCTTTATCGCGGAACAGGCAGCTAGCGGTTTGA
>JBCCEO010000288.1:0-9094 GCA_039030255.1 Planctomycetota bacterium
CAATCGTTATTGGTACGAATCCCACTTGGATCAAAATGGGCTGGAAGTTGACGAAATGACGGCTAATGGGAACTACTTTGAATACATCGCCCAGGAGGTCAGACGGATTCGCCCTACTGCCAAGTCCTTTTCTGGCAGCAAGCCGCGTTTGTATGAGAAGTTTGCTATGCACGTGGTCAACCGGATGCTCTATCGACTCAGCAAGCGAGATGTTGGCTCTTCGGAGTTGCTGTGTTACGGCTATCATGTGTGCGCAAAGAAACGAGCCGCATAGCTGCGAACTGCCGACTCCTCAATGGTTGGCCGCCGGCGCGTCTGCCGTTCCTCTTTGAAGATTGTTGTGTAATTCAGCATCCCATCTGCTACGAAGACCAAGAATTCTCCTTAGAATACGGTTTTGCTCTCTCCCTGCTGACTGCGAACTATGAACAAAATCGCTCTACACTGGCGCATCCTGATTGGGATGGCTTTAGGAATCGTAATTGGGTGTCTAGCGGTTCAATTTGAATTCCAGTGGTTCGTCAAAGATTGGATCAAGCCCTTTGGTACCATCTTCATCAACTCGTTGAAGTTGATTGCGATCCCATTGATCATCGCTTCGCTCATCAAGGGCGTATCCGACTTGCAGGATATCTCAAAGCTCTCCAGGATGGGTTTACGTACGGTCGCGCTTTATGTCTGCACGACGATTGTCGCGGTAAGTATCGGTTTGCTCATCGTCAATGTGATGAAACCGGGTACTGTGATCGACGCTGAAACCCGTGATGAGCTTGTCCAGAGCTCGAAGGATGATGCCGACAAGAAAATCAATCAAGCGCGTGAAACCGAAGAGCGTCAACCATTGCAGCCCTTGATTGATTTGGTGCCGAGCAACATTTTCTCCTCGGCAGTCGACAATGGGAATATGCTGCAAGTCATCTTCTTCGTCGTCTTTTTTGGGATTGGTTTGATTCTGATTCCTGAGGAGAAGGCTAAGCCGGTGAAGGATTTCTTCGACGGATTGAACGCAGTCATTTTGAAGTTGATTGATTTAATCATGCTGGCTGCGCCCATCGGCGTTCTGGCCCTACTGGCAGCACTGGTGGTGGACACTCCAAAGTGGCAAGTATTCGAGGCGCTATTGCGTTATGGTATTTGCGTTCTGATCGGCCTTTCCATTATGGTTTTTGTATTCTATCCCATGCTGATCCGAATCTTCGCAGGTTTCGGATATGTGCGGTTTTTCAAAGGGATCTCTCCCGCTCAAATGCTTGCTTTTTCTACCAGCAGTAGTGCAGCAACCCTGCCAGTTACGATGGAGCGCGTCGAAGAGAAACTAGGTGTCGATGACGAAGTGACCAGTTTTGTCTTACCCGTGGGTGCCACTGTCAATATGGATGGCACTAGTTTATACCAAGCTGTTGCAGCGGTGTTTATCGCTCAGGCCTATGGGATCGACTTGGATTTGAATCAACAGCTGACGATTGTCATGACCGCCACGCTGGCTTCCATCGGCTCGGCAGCAGTTCCTGGCGCTGGCATGGTAATGCTGGTGATCGTGCTGGGAGCCATCGAGGTCCCAGTATCAGGATTAGCCCTTATCTTTGCCGTGGATCGTATTTTGGATATGGCACGTACTGTGGTGAATGTAACTGGCGACGCTACAGTATCCGTGCTGGTTGCCAAGAGCGTTGGCAAGCTGAATACGGAACCGGTTGCTGCAGAGTAGCCAATATTGCGCCGCTTTAGGAAAGAGCGATACATCTGCATGATTTAGATAGACAAAAAAAGCACGTCGAGCTTTTCGACGTGCTTTCTGTTTCTTTTCTGAGCACCAACCCCTGAGGGCTGAAGGAGTTTGTCTATTCACCAATGCAGTAGAGGTGTTTATTACTGCGAACGAATATTTTCCCATCAGAGATTGCAGGCGTGCCACCGAAGCTCTCTGAATCACTGGTCATTCTATTCGCAGCCAGTTGGTTCAGCTCCACACCAGCTTCAAACACATACATGATTCCAGATCCGGTGAGGTAATAGACTTTGCCATCAGCAGCTACCGGAGAGGGATAGTCACTTCCTCCTCCGCCACCTCTTCCGCCCCGTCCGCCACCAAAGCCGCCTCCGAAACCACCGCGTCCGCCATCAAATCCACCTCGGCCTCCGTCTCGTCCGCCGCGAGGATCGCCACCACGCTCACCGCGTCCTGGTTCCGAGCCGCCTTCCGGTGCCGTCATCCTACCCTTGAATACTTCCTCTCCATTGGTTGCGTCTAAGCAAGTGACGATGCCAGAAGCGAAGTGATAGATTCGGTCTTTGTAAACGACCGGGCTTGCAAATCCTCCTCGTTCACTCTTCCTCCATTGCACACCTTCTTTGGAGATGTCATTCTTGCCGCCAGCTTTCACAGCAACACTTCCGCCTCCGCCTCGACGACCTTCGATGGCGTAGATCATATCCTTGTTGACAACAAGGCTCGTGTTAAAAGAATCTGACTCGACGGCTTCGCAGTACCATGTGAGTTTGCCACTACTTGGATTGAGAGCCCAGATTTCGTAAGGGGCGCCAATTACGATTTCTTTTTGACCGTTCGAATCAACCATCGCCGGAGTTCCCCAGACTTCGCCGAAGTAGTCCGAATCTGCTCGCCAGAGTTCTTTACCGGTCTTCTTGTCGAGCCCGACAATTGCACGGGCTTCTGGGCCAGCAGTCACCACCAGGACGTTTTCGTGCAGGATCGGGCTGGAAGCTGATCCCCATCGCTTGGGATCAGAGTCGGTACCGAGGGACTTGGCCCACTGCTTTTCGCCTTCCAAATCATACGCGATGACACCAGTTTTACCGAAGAAGACGTAGACAAATTCGCCATCTGAAGTTGGTGTGTGGGAAGCGTAGCCATGTGCTGGTATACCCATGCCACCATACTGGTCTTCACGGACGTCGTTCGGGACGTCTTTTTTCCAGATAAGGTCTCCCGACTTGGCATCGTAGCAGATCAAGTGCCGGGTCAGTTTGTCCATCGAACCAATGTCGTTACGGGAAACGCCGTAGCCTGAGTAGCAAGTCACAAAGACTTTGTTTCCAACCACGATTGGCGAGGAAACACCTGCTCCAGGAAGCTCGACCTTCCATTGAATACCTTCCGATGGGCTCCAATTCGTGGGCGCACTTCCCTCAGCTACACCACTGCCATTCGGACCGCGGAAGCGAGTCCAATCTGCCTGACATTGGCTAGCAGTCCATTGCATACTGAATAAGACCAACGACAAGCCCCAAAACCTGATGGACTTCATGGGATCATTCTCCTGATTGGATAATTGGCAGCCCCTAAATCGACAGCCAAAACGCTGAAAGGATCTGCCGCAGGTTCGTCGAACACGAAAGAAAAGTACAAAAAAGCAGTCAGTGAGCAATCTTGGACGCGAAGCCCAGGTATTCTCAGCTATAAGACAAACCCCAAGGAACCCAGTTTGTTTCTGCATTTCCTGCCAGTTCACACTGGAAATGCCAAGGGACGTTCGGGACGGGAGACATAAGGCGAATCAGATTAGAAGCGTGATCAAGTTGGTGACTCAATGCACCATGGGTTTGCTGGGAAAACGATCAAAATTGTTTACGGCTTATGGATGACAGAACGGTGGGTCAAATCAGCCGAGCATGAGCTAGCCCTTTCGCGTTACTGCCCCTTGGCTTCACTCCACCGATACTGGCTAGTCGCCCAGATTGTGGATCGAATTGTGAAGCACTCCACGGAAGACTCGCCCATTAGCCCCCTTCAAGTTGTATTCGACAGACATACACCAAGTCGGAGCCAGATCCCGTATGGATAGGATCACCGTCTTGCCGTCTGCTCCTAAACTTGCTGAATCCACGGCAAGCTGCCGTTCGTTATAGTGCTTGGAGCCGTAATTCGGCGTTCGTTTCAAATCCCAGGCTTTGACTTTGAAGCTATTCGACTCGATCGATGCGACATCAATGGGGTCACTAAATCGGATCTTGAAAATGCCTTCTTCAGCGTTCAGCTCCAGTGGCAAATGCGAAGGCTGACCTGCATAGCGCACGCGATGGAAGCATCCTGGAGCTTGACGGCTGCCAGCCCAAGAGAACATTCCGCAAGCATAGAGGTCGCCACGACTCGGATGGAATCTTCCTCGCACTAGACCCGATGGAAAATCTGGAATGGGCAGCTGGCACATTCCGCCTTGAAGTTGATCCTTCACGGATTCATGAGGTACTACGAAGATCTTGCCATAGCCGTAGGAAAGATTCAGCAAACTGCCTCCCAGTGGTCCCCAAGCATTCTCAGGAACCCATAACAGTTCGGCTGGCGAGCGATCAAAGGCATTCGTGATCCAACAAAGTGGCTGTGACATGGCATCGTCAGAGGCATCAACCACGTCGGTAAAGCTATACATGTTGCCGTAGAAGCCGCCTTCAGTAACCCAATTGATACGGTTCTTTGGATTCCAGTGACCTTCTTGATCGGTCACGAAAAAAGAACCATCAGGATTCATACACACACCATTAGCCGCGCGAAAACCGGTCGCCAAAATATCCGTGCGACTTCCGTCGGCTGCGATCTTCAGCAACGTCCCGTGGTGCGGAACAACCGCCCGCTTGGCATGCCGTCCACTCTTGGCGTAATAAAAGTTACCCAGCTCGTCCGCTTGCAAGCCCATGGCAAATTCGTGAAAGTGCTCGGTGACTTGGTGATCGCTATTGAAGCACTCATAGTAATCCGTTTCATAGTCGCCATTGAGATCATGCAAACGTACAAGCTGGTCACGGCAAGTCACAAAGATCTCACCTTTCACGATCTTTAGCCCAAGTGGCTGGAAGAGCCCAGTCGCAATCCTTTGCCAAACCAATTCGCCTTGATCTGCCGAAGCGCCCTCAATTCGCCAGACATCTCCGTCCCATGTGCAAAGGGCCATGGTCTGGTTGTCTGCGTAGAAATCGAGCCCCGTGGCGCGGACTTGAGCGTTCCAAGGATTTGAAGTGGGTAATGCGAGTTCATCGACCGCAAACACATCGTCATAGACGGTGTTGATTCGAGTCTTCACCCGCTCGGGCCAGCGCGGAGCGCTTCCATGAGTGTACTGAGCCAAGTCAACGGGATCGGCCAACTCCACGTCCTCGGGAATCGCTTGATTACTGACTAGAACTTTCAGATGCAAATTCGAGTCATGCCGATCCAGCACAAGTACTCGGAAACCGTTGTCCTCTTCAATCTTGTAGTTCGCCTGGCCAATCACTTTGGCTTGGACAGCCCCATCGCCTGAGGCTGGCCCAAGTCTCAATCGCAGGCGATGTGAAGCAGGCCCGATGGACAGATTGCGAACAAAAACAGGGCTCCCTGACTCCACGACTTCGGGATACTCCAGGATACGTGCATTCCCAACGCGATAAGCCAAAATGGTCTTCAAGTCGTGGTGATACAACCCTTCGTATTTGTACCAGGCCGACGGCAAAGGGCCGTAAGGTCGCCCATCTCTTCCCACCGGCCTGGGATCATGAAAGACACCAGTAAGCGGTTGCCCCCAGCCGGGACCAACTGGATTTTCCACAAAGACTTTGCCCATCAAGCGATTGTGGGTGTTATGCTGACCGTCAAATTGAATGCAACAGTAATCGATGAATGCCGTTCCGCCCCAAGCCGCATTCATGCTCATGGTGTCGTGGTCGTAGACCATCCAGTACTTCCCACGTGAAACGCCACCAGGACCGGGGTCTAAACGAACTGCAATTCCCTTGTAGGCATAGTTTGGCGCCTCACCGGGTTCAAAGTATTCGTCTGGATTGGCCCAGGGATCATCACTGCGCGGTCCACGACCAAGATCTCGACCTACGCGATTCCCTTCATTGTTCAGCTGGATCTCATATGTGTTAATTAGCGAAGGTCCGTAATCCATCGCAACGTACTTCTCAAAGCTTACTGGTTCAGGACCACGAGTATCGCCTTCAGGAAGTCCCGCCAAATAATCCTCGGATACCTCAGAATACAACGCCTTGTTGTCACGCTTGAAGTAGTCTTCGCGAATGTAGTGAATCACATCGTATTTTTGCTGGGGCACCATCCACCGCTGAGCAACCATCAAACCATGACCATGAGTTAACGTTTGGTACATGCGAAAGGGCTCGTGACCGTTCTTCAGCTTGGCAACTTTGGCAAATCGCGGCGATGTTGGCAAAGACCCCTCTTGGTCATGCGTGCCATGGCAGTTTGCGCAAACACGGTTGTAGATCTTTTGTCCACGCTTAAACGATTCACGATCCAAATCTTGCAACATATCTGAATGAGCAATATGTGCCTCATATTCAGGAAGCGGCGGAAGCTTGGTCATGGAGGCTGGTGGTTGCAGCGATGCAGCATGTTCGACGCCACGCTCCGCGACTTCTAGGACATACTTTGCCAGATCATAAAACTGCTCCTCACCCGCAAGCTGGCTAAGCAAGCCTTCCGGCATCACCGATTGCTTGGGCTTCGCAATACTGACTAGCTCGTCCTTCACCAGTGTTTGCATCGTGCCTGGCTGACTAGGATCCCTTAGGCGAATTACTTTGTCGTTTTCGTCGGCCAAGATTCCGGTTATCACTTGGTCTTCTTCGGTCAACACCTTGACGGTTTGATATCCCTCCTTGATGACCTTCGACGGCATCAGGATCGATTCGAGAAGGTGTTCAGGGGTTGGCTGCTGGTCGAACTTAGCCAAGTTTGGGCCCAATGGAGAGGCCTCGCCGGTCACGGAATGGCACTTAGCACATTGCATTAACGGCTGATGAAAAAGTATCGCGCCTCGCTTTGCATCGCCTTGCTTCATCGTTGCAGCTAACAGGTCTCTAAGATCTGTGCTGGCGAGCTGTTCCTGAAGCGACTGAGCATGACCAAGGTTGGCCGAAAAGAGAGCACAAAACGCCAAAGCGATGAGTTTTTGTGTCCAATACCGAACTGGCATCGTAGATCCTATTTCCAAAAACGCAGGGACGAAGGGAGGAGCACCCATTGCGGATTCATGTTGCTTTCTGGGTTTGCAGAATCCTTCTCAGTGACTCAGCTTAGCAACGGTGCAATCAGGCACCCTTTTAGTATACTTGATGGGCCATGTTGCAGGCTTGTTGATCGGCTCATGTACGCTCATCAATTCCGTCGTATTCACATCCTCAATCGTACGGGAAACGCCCATGTATTTGGTTTTATCGCGTTCTTTCGTCTTCGTACTCCTTTGGATCTTGTCAGCCACGAACCTTTGGGCTGAGGATTCGAAAAGGCCGAACGTAGTGTTTTTGTTGGCCGATGACTTGGGATGGACTGGCCTTCGCTGCTTTGGAAGCGATTTCTACGAAACGCCAAACTTGGACGCACTCGCCGGAGACGGTATCAAACTGACGAATTCCTACGCAGCTTGCACAGTTTGCTCGCCGACACGCGCCTCGATTATGACCGGCATGTCTCCCGCGCGGCTGAGATGCACATATTTTATAGCAGGGCAGTTTCGGCCAAAGGCAAAGCTGCTGATCCCGAATTGGACGAAGCAGTTGGAGTCAAGGCATGTGACCATCGCAGAAGCCTTGCAAGCGGGAGGTTACCGAACGGCACACGTTGGTAAGTGGCATCTGGAGGCCAAAGGGAAAGATGCCGCAAGTACAGGTCCATTGCGGCAAGGATTTGACATAAGTATTCAGATACCTGCTGGAACTAAAGGATATCTCATTCCTCAAAAGTTCTTGAATGACCTATCTGAACCACTCGAAGATCCAGCGCAGAGCAACGAGAAAGGCGAGCAGGTTTACTTGACCGATTGGCTGACGGATAAGGCCTGCGAAGTTATCAACGAGAACGCCGAGAGCGCTCGGCCATTCTTCTTGTATTTTGCTTATCACACTCCGCACACGCCCATTCAGGGTAGAGCGGATCTTGTTCAGGAATTCAAGGAGAAGGCTGATCCAACCGCTACACACAACAATCCTACCTATGCCGCGATGGTCGCAAGCTTAGACCAAAGCGTTGGCCGTATTGTTGAATCTCTGCGAAACAACGGCATAGCAAACAACACGATTGTTATCTTCACCTCAGACAACGGCGGACTAACTCAACGCTACGGAGTCCACGACAACTTTACAGAGAATCTGCCACTCCGTCGTGGTAAGGGTTCTGCATTCGAAGGTGGGGTGCGTGTGCCAACTATCATTCGCTGGCCAAACGAGTTGGATGAGGGGGCGGTCATCGATGAGCCCATCATGACGATCGATTACTATCCGACTCTACTTTCTGCCTGCAATGTTGCTGGCGATGCTCGTCATAACGCTAACGTCGACGGAGTCAATCTGATGCCGTTGTTGCAGGGGGAGCCCAAGGAGTTGGACCGCCATCTCTTCTGGCATTACCCTCACTATCATGCTGGAGGAGATGGTCCATTCAGCGCGGTGCGAAGCGGAAATTATAGATTGATCGAATTTCTCGAAGACAATTCCTTGCAACTCTACGATTTAGCGCAGGATCTTGCAGAGCAAAATGACCTCGCGGACAGAATGCCAGACAAGACAGAAGCGTTAAGAGGTCTGCTGCATCGTTGGCGCTCGGAAGTTGATGCGCAAATGCCGACACCAAATCCGAATTACGATCCCACTGCGCCGCGGCGACCGAAGAAGAGAACGAATTGATCAATTGGCCGGGGACCTAGGCCTTCTCATCTTTCTTCTTACTTTTTGCTTTCATCCGGTTGGCAAGGATCATCAGTGGAATCACGAGAAACGCGGACAGTTTCAAATCCTCACTCGGTAGAACAAAAAAGACAGCTGCTTTATTGACCAGCGCATGAATTCCAATCGCTGCATACACATTTCGCGATAGCAAAAACACGCCGGCAAGCAGCGATCCAAGAATGACAAGAATGAATTGATCTGCAAAAAAGCTGCCGACACCCGTGTAGGATCCTTGGTAGAGCCGATTCGGAATGTGGATCAGGGCAAAAATCACTTGCGAGCCCAACAAGGCAATTAAGAAACAACGATTCCAACTCCACTTGCGTTTCTTCTTCTTGATCAGGACAAGCATCTGAGTGATAAGGAAAGCACGGAATAGAATTTCTTCGTAGAGAGCATTTCCAAAGAACTGCCC
>JBCCEO010000289.1:0-9037 GCA_039030255.1 Planctomycetota bacterium
GCAAATCCCCCTACATCGTCTTTGACGACGCTGATCTCGACAGCGCCGTCGAAGGGCTGGTCGACGCCATCTGGTTCAATCAGGGTCAGGTCTGCTGTGCCGGGTCACGTCTTATCGTGCAGGAAGGCGTCGCCGACCGGTTTTATGAAAAACTGAAACGGCGCATGGGCGCGCTTCGGATAGGCGATCCGCTGGATAAATGCATCGACATCGGGGCGATCGTCGATCCGGTGCAGCATCAACGGATCGTGATTGCCAAGTTTGAGCCAAATATCTTCTTCGTCCCAACGACCGTTTCCGTTGAAATCAATAAACCACTCACCATCGGCGAAAAGCACCAGTTCGTCGAAACCGTCGCCGTCAAAATCCCCAGCTAGTGGACGAGCTCCCGGGACATCGAAGACTACAACTTCGAGATCGCGGCTTCGGTTCGCATCGATGCTTACAAGTCGAGAGGTGTCTTGCTGGCCAGCGATGGACCAAGCGTAGACATCCAGATAGTTGGCATTCTGATCGACGAGTTCCTCACTGACATCACTACCAGCTTCTTCGCCCCGAGGAAAACCACCGTTAATGACGCTCAAATGCCAGGTAGGTGCTGCCGTGTGCCCGACTCCAACTGCCAAAGGTAATGGACTGTAGGACAAGGCAGGGCCGCTGCTTCGCGGTGCGGCCGCCAAATAAACTTGAGGCGCGGCGGGTGGCGAAACTGGCGGACTGGTTGGCGGGGGCGAAACCGGTGGCGGAGGCTGATCGGGACGCTTGTCCGCAAGAACTTCGCTAAAGTTGTTTTCGCGAGAAGTCTGTCCCGGCTCGACGGCAACAGAAAGAATCGCATCGTTGCCGGGATCTGCTCCAGGATTAGAAAGCTGAATCAGACGAATTACAGAACTAGGCACGATCTCAGTTTCGTCTCGATTGATCGCAAACCCAGTAGTTGTACCTGGCGTATCAATGCCGTCTTCAAACCCTTGCGGCTGAGTTTGGTAAATGTGGTAGGAACCAGCTCGAATGCCGCCGAAGCGGAAGAAGCCATTTTCGTCGGTCGTGACTTCAATGTTCGCGTCTGGATAGAAGCCCGGCAATGCCCTGGAGCTAGGAATTGAAGCCCCGGTAAGCGTGCGCAATTCCAGCTTTGAATTCGCGATTGGCCTATCGTCAGCCGTGCGCTGTCCGTCCCGCACGCTACGAATGTCCTCAGGCACCTCGCCTGTTTCGGTAATGATAACGCCGCCATCTTGAAAGACGTAACCAGAGATTTCCGCAGGTGGAACCTCGCAGAAGTCAGCGCGAACAATGTCCTCGCCTGAGCCAAGTTGCAAACCAGAAATGAGGTCTACAACTGAATCGTCACCACCGCTGGCCGGGGCCATTTGGCCACCATGGAAGTAGCCTCCCGGTTGTTGCTCGCGAACACTGTATTCGCCAGGAATCAGATTCGCAAAGGTGTAATTGCCATCTGCGTCGGTCTTTGTGGTCGCAACGACTTGGCCAGTCCCATTGAGCAGCTCCATGGCGATCCCAGCCAAAGATGCTTCGCCTGGATCTTGGATGCAATCAAAATCCAAGTCGGCGAAAACGGAACCGGAAATCGATCCTGGTTCAATCTCGCAAAAGTCGTAATCGAAAACATCGCCACCCAGCGTGAGATCAATTGCTTGAATCAAATCTTGTGTTGAGTCATCTCCGCCGCCGCTACCAGCTCGTTGACCACCTTGAAAGTAGCCTGACGGCTGAACTTCCCGTACTGCGTAGACGGCAGGCAGCAAGTCTCCAAAGCTGTAACGACCATCAGGACTAGTCTGCGTCGTTCTGAGCACGTTTCCGTTGGAATCCAGGAGTTCGATGGTTACACCACCCAAGCTGCGGTCTTCTGCTTCGAACAGGCAGTTCCCGTTGTTATCCACGAAGACTCGTCCTGAAATGCTTGCCGAACGAATTTCGCCGAAATCGTAATTGATTCCTGTCGCGCCGGCTGGCAACGTGATCAAATCGATCAAGTCACCGGTGCTATCAGTTTGCCCGACACTGATTCCACCGATGGTGCCCACGGCGGCTCGGCCTGGCAGGTAATCTGATGGAGTGACTTCCGTGAGGCGGTAATTTCCAGGCCTCAAGCCATCGAATCGATAGAAGCCTTGGCTGTCAGTCTGCGTTACCGCAACGACATTGCCTGCTTCGTCGCGAAGTGTCACGGGGACATCTGCCAGCAGCAATTCACCACTGTCGCGAATTCCGCTATTGTTCATATCGTAGTAAACATGTCCGCTGATTTCTGCAGGTAGCAGTTCGCAAAAATCGTAGTTACTGGCCGTAACGCCGGCTCCCACTACTATTTGGGTTAAGTGATTGGCATCGACTTGTGTTCCACCTACGGTGCCCAGGCGTGAATCGCCATCAATGAGTCCTTGCGGTGTGACTTCGGTGATCGAGTACTCGCCAGCCAACAAGCCTGTGAATTCATAGCTCCCATCAGCTTGCGTGCGCGTCGTCTCAATGATGTTTCCAGACGCATCTCGGAGCTCAATCAATACATCTGCAAGCGGCTCTTTGGACGAGGAGCTGTCGAAGCAGTTGAGCCCGTTGGTTACCAGGCAGACGTTTCCGCGAATCGTGTTGGGACGATTTTCTGCGAAATTCAGATCGGTAGCGTGGGAATCTCCTTGTGACAAATCGACTTGAGTCAGCACATCAGGATTACCAGCGACTAACTGGCCTGCTGAGATTCCATTCACGACTCCGAGCGTCGCCCCAACGCTGTAGTAGCCAGTCGGCTGCGATTCGCGAACTTCATAAATGCCAGGTACCAAGGCGAGATCAAGCCCGAAGGAGTAACGACCTGCATTGTCGGTGACGGTGGAATGTCCAGTAGGCACGAACGCTCCGTTCTGCTCGACAAACAGCTCCAACTCGACGCCGGACAATCGTTGTTCATTGCTCTGCAGAACTAAATCTTCATTGCCGTCCACATAAACCAGTCCAGAGAGCGAGACTGGCTTGGGGACTTGCTGCAGTTCGAAACCTGCACCTGCGCTTCGGTCACGTTTTCCGTCCTGGTTGTCGCGAGGAAGTGGCAATCCGGTCTGGTCAATCCAATCGTCATAGCGATTAAGGAAACGGTTCGTGCCGCCAGTATCTTCGTAAGACGGGGCCGTGAATCTTGCCGTCAGGATCGAGTTTTGAAACTCGACGCCCGATGTGATGGGGTCAAAACTGTCGTTTAGGACTGCAATATCTGTTTCGTTCGGATCATAGAATTGAACTTCATCTACATCGATCGAGAAAATGAGTGAGTCACCAGCTTGAAAGTGCGTAAAGTCCAGTTTGAGCAGTGATTTTCCGTCCTCGACGGTGGCCTGAACCGTGGCGTTGGGATTGGCCGTTTGTAGTTCAACAATTTGGAACGAGAAGGCTGCGTCTGCTCCTAAGCCTGTAGCGACACTGTCGAAAAAGAGATCGCCTAGGCTGAAACCGTCTCCGGTAAGATCGCCATCAATGGTCAATTCGGTGAGTTCAGTATCCGGTGCTCCTCCTTGGAAAGTCAGGTGAAAGAGGTCCCCATTTTGGTCGCTGCCAAGATCTTCTTCAACGTACACCGCCCCAATCTGGATGGGGTCAGCCGCCAGGAGCAAGCGGGGTTCCATCGCCTCGACGACGGGCGACCTATGGCGCCGATTGGACGCAGGAGTCGACGACTTTGGAGCAGGCACACTTGACCGCGAACGGATCAATTGTGCTAGTCGATCTACTTGCTTTTTGAATAACAAATCAACTCTCCGCATTCTCGTTCAGCAAATTGTTGGGGCTATCGAATCTGGGAACGAGAATCCAACGGGCTCGGTTCAAAGGAAATTGGTTTTCCGTGATTAACATCTTGCGTGTCAATAGACTCCAGATCCCATATTCGGACCGTGGTGTCAAAGGAGCCGCTTGCCAAATAGGCTCCGCAGGGGGTCAAGGCTGCCACTGTGCCTTTGTGACCTTGCAGGTGTGCTACGACCTGATTGCGTTTGGTGTCATAAAGGTGGATAGCGTTATCCGCGCCCGCGACTGCAATCCACTCTGAGTTGATTAGACACATCGAGCGCAATTTTGCAGGACCGAGCTCCTTTGCTTGCACGGCTTTGCGAGAGTCTAAGTCGTAACAAATCACCTGTCGGTCATTAGCAGCACTGGTTACGTATCTTCCCTCCGCGTCAAAAGCAGCCGTGTAGACACGATCACGATGTTCGTGATACTCGGCAATCTTCTCTCCGTCGCGAGTGGCCCAAACCGTGATGTCACCGTGGCGTCCGCCAGCCAGAAGCTTGGAGCCGTCTCGGCTAAAACGTACAACTCGGACATCGCCATGCTCAGACTGGAGGTCGAGCACGACCAGCTGGCGCTCGAGATCATAGACAGTGACTTTGCTGGAAAATCCTGCGATAGCTAGCAGTCGTTGCGAAGAGTCGATACAAATGCTGCGGATTGCAAATGGCAGGCGAATAATTTCCTCTGGAGTTGCCGAATGGGCGTGTTTCCAGCGTAATACTCGACCGTCGTCTCCTGCAGAGAATAGGCTCTTCGCGTCCTTGGAAAAACAAAGGGCCTGTGTCCAATCATCGTGGCCTTCGAGTGTTTGGATGACCTCGCCCTGCTTCACATCCACCAATCGAATCGCGTGATCATCGCCTGCAAGTGCGAGGTAGTCGCCACTGGACGACGCACTCATAGATGTTATTACCGGCGAATATTCTTGGTCAGGCAACGGACTGAGCTGTATCGACGAAGAATCGATCTGCAGGATTTCTGATGGATTATTGGTGCTGACAAACGCACCCGCCGTCGAATTCCCAGGAATCAATGACTGCTTGCCAAAGTCCAGATCCGAGTTTTGTGCTGTGGCGCAATTCCCTAGCATTGCCAAGGTTGATACCGCACAATAGCCGATTGCTAGCGTCCTACCAAGCTCGCGGTACATCGCATTTGCTCAACAAAAGGTTGGTGAAATTAGAATCCAACCTGTTCGTTATCGTCATCGTCAAAAATAAACTGCAATCGTTTTGGTAAACCTTGCCGATTGCGCCGGTTGAATTCCTCGTCTTAGGCCAATGAATCTAGACGCATTTCGCGGCGGTCACCCGCCAGTTATGCTCGCTTGGTGCAAAGTGACTGTTGCACCTGAAGCCCACGTACCGCTTCGATAAAACCTGGCTTGATTCTTCGCAGCGAAAGTGAATTGCAGCATGGTAAAAGCGGGCTCAGACTCAGACAGTGACCAAGCTGGACGAAGGTGGCGATAAAGCAGCTCACAGTTCGCAAACAATTGTGCATTCTATTGTATATTTGCCTTCCGGTCCAATTATACTAACAAAGGTTTTCATTCGAAAGAAATCGCCCACACTGGAGAAGGCAACTATGGCTCTACGCATCGCGGCAATTGGCGACAGTTTGACACAAGGCTTCATGTCGGGGGCGATAAGCAAGACGGCGCAGTCCTACCCGGCTTTAATCGCTCGAGCTACTGGTGGGCAAGTTCCACGCGACTTTCGTGTTCCAAATTTCCCTGGCTTCGGGCTCCCCTTGAACTTGGAGGAGTATCTGCGATTCTGCGAGCATCGATTGGGGACGGACATTTCCGGCAAGCGTGATTGGCTGATTCGATTCCCGAGCCTATATCAAGAATTTGCCGACCGAGTCGAAGATCTCTACGAACGCGGGGCAGGCAGTCGGCCAGCTCCCTTTGGCGGTGTCTACCACAATCTAGCCATTTGGGGTTTTCGAGTATTCGATAGTTTCATGGTGGACTCGAATGTTTGCCGAGCGGCAATCAACGACCAGGAAGGATGGATTCAAGATGATTTTCTAGGCCTACCATCGGCGGCCATGTATCGAACAGCTTACCGTGTACTAAACCCGCGACAGAGAAAAAATCGCGATGATGTGACTCAAATATCCGCCATCGGCGACTTGCTGGACCAAGAAGGACTGGACGTCATTACGCTTGCTCTTGGAGCAAATGATTGTCTAGGCACGGTGCTGTCTTTGGAGGTCAAGGAAATGGGCAGCCGCGTCACCAAGGATCCGATCAAGCGTACCAACCAGTACAACCTGACAAGTAAGAAGCAGTTTCAAGCAGACTACGACGAGATGGCCAAGCGTCTGTCGACGATCATCAAACGCCATCCCAAAAGCGAACAACCCAAAGTATTTGTGGGAACCGTGCCCAAGGTAACCATTCCGCCAATCACGCGCGGCATTGGCGAATACTCCAACGGATACTTTGACTACTACAGCCGATTTTTCCTTCAGGAGGACAGCTTTAGCCCCAAGCACCACAGCCATTTGACGCGTGCTCAAGCGGTGATGATCGACCAACGCATCGACGACTTCAATGCCACGATTCGCAGCGTTGCGCAAAAACAGGGTTGGCACGTGGTGGATACATCCGCAGCGCTCTGCAAGCTGGCGGTTCGACGTAATAACAACGATAGACACCCGCGAAGATCGTTGGTCAACTATTTTGCCCACTTCAATATCACTGACCATCCGTTGCTCAACATCGATCCGGCGCCAAGCATCCTACGCTTGGAGACCAATGAAGGCGGAAAACGCACAGCTGGCGGCCTTTTCAGCTTGGATTGTGTGCACCCAACTTCCTGTTTGTACGGACTGATGGCAGAGCTATTCCTGCGTGAAATGGCGAAGCAGGGCGTCGAGGGTGCCGACCCTCAGGCTTTGAATTGGCAGGAAATCATTGCTCAAGATAGCTTGCTGCGACGCGCGCCAGCGACATGGGATGACATTATCGACGCCGCACAGGCTAACCCATGGCTTTGGGACACCCTGTTTTCAGCCATGGGCTAAGCGAAGATTAATATCGCTGGTTGTAAGCTGTTAAATAGGACGGCGCTTGCCACTCGGCCGAAATTTAAGAATAGCGAGTGAAAAAATAACGACAAATCGCACCCGCAAACTCGCAGGGTGACGAACGCTTCTGGACAAAATACGCATCTGTCTAGCCAAATTTTTACAGCAAGAACAATCTGCTACCGCCGCGCCCAAGTTCTCATGCGGAACTAAAGCTGTGGGTCGCCCTGCCAGGTAGTTTTCGTCAATTCTAACGATCAACGAAGTTTGGGCATTCAGTCCGAGTGGACACTTTGTAATCCGCTGCATGATCGACGAGGAAACTCAAATACTTGAAAATCAGGTTGCAAAAGGGTAAGATCTCGTGGCTCGCCACCAAGCTGGTGACCTACCCATTGCCCAGGTTTTTCGGTCTCAATATGGGTTCCTCGTCAAGCAAAGAACAAATATATGCCTTCCAAATACGTGTCCAAACTCAAGTTGATTGAACAGCTTAGTGAGGACGAAAAACTAACGCTTGCGCCCGTCGAGCAGAAATTCGTTTTCCGTGCGAATGACTACTATCTTGGTTTGATTGACTGGGACGACGAGAACGATCCAATACGACGTCTTATCATTCCTCATGAGAAGGAATTAGTGGAATGGGGCAAACTGGACGCTAGTGACGAGCAGAGCAATACCGTAGCTCCAGGCGTTCAACACAAGTACGTCAACACTGTTTTGCTGCTTTGCAATGACGTATGTGGGGCCTATTGTCGCTACTGCTTCCGCAAACGTCTCTTTATGGATGATAGTGATGAAACCACTCGCGATGTTTCCGCCGGAATCCAGTACATTCGCGAACATGAACAGGTAACAGATGTTCTACTCACAGGCGGCGATCCATTACTGATGACGCCTAAGCGCCTAGCAGATATTTTGGCCGAAATCTACGAGATCGATCACATTCGCGTCATTCGCATGGGCTCGAAAATTCCGGCTTTTGACCCTGCAAGATTACTGACCGACAAGTTTCTGGACGTCATGGATCGTTATGCCGACGCCGGCAAAAAGATCTACTTGATGGCTCACTTCGACCATCCACGCGAGCTTACCAGCTTGGCGCGGGAGGCGATCGCTGAGTTGCTCAAGAGAGGCGTGGCGGCGGTCAACCAATGCCCGTTGATTCGCGGAGTAAATGATTCCTCGGACGTGCTGGCAGAGTTGTACGAAGAACTCGCCGGCATGGGCTGTCGCCAATATTACTTGTTCCAAGGACGCCCGACCGAAGGCAATATGCCCTATGAGCTTCCCATTACCACGGGCTGGCATTTGCACCAGGAAGCGGTGAAACAAGTTTCCGGGCTTGGCCGCACCGCACGATTCTCGATGTCGCATGATACAGGGAAAATCGAAATCGTCGGCGTGGATGACAATCACATCTACTTGCGATACCACCAAGCCAAGGATCCTGCCCAGCAAGGTCAATTCATGGTCGCCGAACGAGATGACAATGCCTACTGGTTTGACCAACTCAATCTCATCAGCGCTTGCGATTCCATTCAACTGGAATCGCAAGAAACCGTTCTGAGCTAGGTTCGCATCGAGCAAGACGGATCGAACGGGACGAAGCGCTTCGGCGGTCAAGCCGGAATTTCTGGCTCCCCCGGGCACGGGTGCAACGATACGTCGTTTCGAAGCGATCGTCTGACGAAAGGACCTTGCCCTCTTAGGGAATTGCGACCACTTTGGTTCCCCGCATCCCCCAAAGATGTGGAGCCGTGTTCGCACAATGCTTCGATTGATACAATAAGCTCCTAAAGCGTTGTTGATTTCGAATCTCTCCCTTTGAAAATCATGATGAAACTCAAGACAATTTTGCGTGTTCCAGCTTCTCTCTTTTTCGCCCTCTTGCTGGTAACCCTTTGCGGATGCGCCCCTTCGAAGAAGCCAACTGGCAACGATACTGCGGCCTCGGCTGACGAAACGGACGAAACGAGATCTGGAACGGCAACCGGCGCGGAACCGGAGGCAAGCTCTGTCGCAGCGGGCTCAACAACTGGCTCCGCGACTCCTAGCAATACGCGTGCTTCGTTCACCGTCACCGGTGATTTGGATGCTGCCGATTGGGATTCGATGGTTGGAAAAGAAGTGACGATTTCCGGCGACTTGGTGATCGTCGACACCTACGACTTGGCACGTCGCGGAC
>JBCCEO010000290.1:0-8993 GCA_039030255.1 Planctomycetota bacterium
GAGGGTCGTAGATGTTTTGCTGGGCGTTTTTGAAGCCGCTGCCGCCTCGCAAGGCACCATGAACAATCTTTTATTCGGCAACGATTCTTTTGGCTTCTACGAAACAATCTGCGGGGGAGCTGGCGCGACCGGAGAGCACGCCGGAGCATCTGCCGTGCATACACATATGACAAATACCCGTTTAACCGATCCTGAAATTCTGGAACAAAAATACCCGGTGCTTCTGCAACAGTTTTCGATTCGCGAGGGAAGCGGCGGAAAGGGGCGTCAACGTGGGGGAGACGGGATTGTCCGTGAGTTAGAATTCTTGGAACCAGTGCAACTCTCATTGCTCATGCAGCGTCGAAGGACTCAGGCTTTTGGTATGCAAGGAGGTGAGGCGGGGCAGCCTGGAATGAATTCCTTAATGCGGGATGGTGAATGGATAGAACTCGAGGGCTGTCGCCAAATAGCCCTCAAAGCTGGCGATCGCGTGCGAATTGAGACGCCAGGAGGCGGAGGCTGGGGAAAGCAGGATTGAGCGGCTATGATCATAGTAGAGTGTTGAGGCTCAAAGTATTAAGGCCGAGAGGTTTTGGCGTGACAAAGGTGCGAACATGATGGACGAAGGTATCGAGCTGGAACCTTGGGTGGTGGTACTTGGCGAGGCACCGGAGACGGAGCTAGCGACGTGGAACATTGAAGCGAACGGGCACCCCGCCCTGGCTCTTTTTTCCGCCAAGGATAAGGCGGAAACGTACGCTCAAGCAAACTGCTCCGAGACTGGACAAGTTCTTCAGTTGGGGCAGCGTGAGCTGTTGCAAGTGCTGATCGACTGCTTCAACCAACATACATTGTTTGCCGTGCTAGATCCGGTCGGAGCGGAAGCAAGGCAAGTGTTTCGAGTCAAAGAGATCCTAGCTGCGGCCAAGCAACAGCTAAAGTCTCAGCAGTCGAAAGGTCAGCAATAGTGAGCTTGGTCGCCAGCCTAACCTTCCCTCTGGGAAGGTCGGACGTAACACGGCCGGGTAGGGTTCTTCCAAGGGGAAGGGGAGATAGGGCCAGGGCGAAAGAGGTTTCAATCCCGGCCATTCAGCCCTCCCTGGAAATCGTCCGACCTGAATTCCACGTGAACTCGGAAAGGGAGTTAGATTAGAAACTGCGTTCCGCGCCCATACTGACACTCGTGATTAGAACCTGCTAACTTATCTTTCTTCTTCCAATTGTTCGTCCTGTGGAGGCTCTCGAAATGTTGCGCTCGTTCTTGCTCGTTGTTTTTCTTGTTGCAGGGCAGTCCCAACTCGGTCTGGCCCAGGAGACGGGCGTCACATTGCAGGCAAGTCCGGTGACGGCGGCTGGAAACGCGGAGGCAGGCAAAGTGGAACCAATAACAGTTCGGCTGTGGGAAGGCGATGCACCTGAAGCGAACGGGCAAGAAGAGAAGGACGTTCCCACGGCGATTGTTTACCTTCCGCATTCAACCACGCCAACTGGGGCGATCGTCATTTATCCAGGCGGTGGCTACGGTGGATTGGCGATGGGGCATGAAGGGCATGACATAGCAGCTTGGGCCAACTCGATGGGATTAGCTGGAGTAATTGTCAATTATCGGCACCGGGGAAAAGGCTACGGACACCCCTGCCCGATGCTCGACGCACAGCGGGCGATTCGGATGACGCGTTCCAAGGCGAAAGAGTGGAACATTGATCCTGCCAAAGTTGGCGTGCTCGGATTTTCAGCCGGGGGGCACTTGACCACAACCGTGCTGACTCACTTTGATGAAGGCGATAAAACTGCCGAGGACTCCGTTGATCAGGAATCGTGCTTGTCGAACTTTGGAGTCGTTTGCTATGCCGTCGTAGCCTTCGATCAGGAATACACGCACAAGGGTAGTCAGCGGAATTTGCTGGGTCAGGATGCAAGTCAAGAATTGGTGGACTCGCTTTCCAACGAAAAGCAAGTCAAACCAAAGACGCCTCCCTGTTTCGTTTGGCACACCGCAGAAGACAAGGCTGTGCCGGCAGAGAACAGTCTCGTTTTCTATTCAGCGCTCGTTAAACAAGGTATTTCAGCGGAGCTGCACGTCTTCCCCAAAGGTCGCCATGGCATTGGATTGGGTGCGAGCGTTGAAGGAGCCAATAAATGGCCTGAGCTCTGTCACGCTTGGCTGCAAAGGAACGGATTTGCCGAGTAGCACAGGCGAGCGAATTAAAAATTGCCTTCGGTCAAAACGTGATCACCGTCTCGGAAACCTGGGGCGTTGCCCCAAGGCTACGATGAAGCATGGCCTTCGGCCAAAGTGGACTGCGCGGACCGGCGCCCTCTTAGAGCATGTGAGCCTTCGTCTCGTTGCCTACGATAGCGTGATTGGAGAATCGCTATCGGCAAATCGTGAATTGTCGATGCCAAGATGGTGAAGGATGGCTAAGTGCAAATCACTCATTGAAGTGTCACGACGTGAGCCGATTTGTCGTCCTGCATTGATCTTGCTTCCGCCTCGTCCGGCCAGCATGATTGGCAAGTTCTTTTCTGCATGGGCGTGACCATCGGCCAAGTTGGATCCGTAGACAATCATGCTGTTGTCTAGCAAAGATCCAGTTGGTTCTTGGATCTCGTGGAGCCGCTTTAAGAAGTAGGCAACTTGTTCGGTGTGCCACTGCGTCACCCGATTGTATTGCTTGCGCTTTTCTTCTCTTGTGCCCCATGAGGTGATACCGTCATCGTCCTCTGTTTTCCCGCTTGCATCGCGCCAGTGTGAAAGAGCGTGCCAAGTTCCTTGAACGCCGTCGATAAAGTTGAAGTAGCGATTGCTTTGGCCATGATCAAGCATCATGGTGCTGACTCGAGTCGCGTCGGCCCAGAAGGCGAGCACGATCATGTCCAGCATCGTACGCATGTATTCACCGTGATCCTCAGGAATACCCTCGTCGGGCCGAACTAGTGCATTCTGCAATTTGGTGTTAGCGTTGGCTCTCTTAGTTTGAGTCTCGGCAAACTCAATGCGACGCTCGATCGCACGTACTGAGTCCAGGTACTCGTCAACTTTTCGCTTGTCATCTCGGCTGATCCGTCCCTGCAATCGCTTGGCATCGCTAAGCACTAGGTCTAACACAGATCGATCGGATAAACCGGATTGGCCCGCGCGGAACATGCGATCAAAGACGACACGCGGTTCGATATCGCGCGGAGCTGGAGTGCGGGCGTCGACCCAGGAGAGTGTGTTTCTTGGCAAGCTACTGGAAAAGAAGCCTTCTCCACGCACACTGAGGTCCAGTGAAGGGAGTAACGTTTGATTCGCAAAGTGTTTGGCCACAAGTTGGTCGACCGATGCTCCGCCAGCGTCGATGCGCTGGGCGTCGTAGGAGCCGCCTGTCAGCCAAGTCGCGGTGCCAGCGATATGACCGTTGCCCCGGGGCGTCCACATGTTGCGGAAGAAAATCAATTCCGAGCGCAGCGGCTCCAGCGATTGAGCCCAACGATTTAGTTTTAGGATTTCTCCGTCGCTACCAATCTTTTCGGGGTGCCACGCACCGTCTGCAACTCCGTTCGGAAAGTACAGATAGGCGGCTCGGGTGGTAGGAGTAACGTTATCTGCCGCGTTCAGCGCCGGTGCGGACATAACGTCCAAAAGAGGCAATGAAACTGCTGCACCTAAACCGCGCAATGCAGTGCGCCTGGAAATATGCCATTTATGTGCCATGATACTTCTCTGTTCTATCGATTCGCTAGGTTCACCGGTGGTAAACCTTGTTTTCGAAATGTTTCGCTCTGAATGATCAGTCGTATGAGACTTTGCATGCGTCTGTCTTCCGCTTCAAACTTGGCGATGATATCCCGAATCGAAGCTTCGTCGTAGTATTCGAGTTGCCGCCCCAGGGCATAGGCCAGTAGCTTGCGGGTCATTTGTTGCACCAAGTCATTTCGACGCTCGGTGACGATTGCCTTTCGCAGTCCTTCGATGCCGTTGACTTCAAGTCCGCTTGGCAATTTGCCGGTGGTATCACTCGGCCTGCGGTTGCGGAACTGCCCGAAGTTCTCAAAATTCTCCAGGGCGAATCCGAGCGGATCGATTTCATTGTGGCAGGCGTAGCAGTTTGGGTTTTGGCGATGAAGTTCAAGTTTTTGTCGTTGGGACAAGCGGCGTTCTTGGATGCGTTCGTCAAATTCACTGACGTTCGGTGGAGGTGGCGGAGGTGGCGTGCCAAGGAGTTCACTGAGAATCCAATTTCCTCGCACTACGGGGCTTGTTCTACCGGGAAAGGACGTGATGGTCAGCACGGATGCTTGGCCAAAAATTCCTCCTCGAGGATTGTCTGCCAAGGATACACGTTGCATATTTTTTCCTCGTACACCATCGATGTCGTAGTGCTTGGCAAGCTCCGCATTCAGAAACGTGTAATCGGCGTCTATAAAACGTTCGATCGGAGCGTTGTCTCGCAGCAGTGAATAGAAGAATAGAGCCGATTCGTCCTCCATTGCTTTGACCAAAGAGTCAGTAGCCCAAGGGTTGTCGATCTGGTCACGAGGCACACGTTTCAAATTGACCGTGCCAAGCCATTGAGCCAAAAACTGCGTGCCAAGTGTGAGTGCTCTGGGGTCAGCCAGCATTCGACGGGCTTGAGCGGCCAACTCATCAGGGTTTTGCAGTTTGCCATCGCGTGCCAACGTAAACAGAGTATCGTCCGGCATCGAAGCCCAAAGGAAATAGGAAAGTCGACTGGCGAGTTCGTAGTCGGAGACCAGACTTTGCGCCTGCTGAGCTTGCTGGGAGCTTCTCATTAAGAAACTCGGCGACACCAAGATGACTTCCATCGTCTTCTGCAGTGCCTGTTCCGGAGAAGATTCCTTTGCGTGTTGAGTATAGAAGTCGACGAGCTTACTAAGCTCCTCGTCATCCAGCGGTCTTCGAAAGGCACGATTTGCAAAGTGTGCGATGGCTGCTGATGGCGATCGCTCTTTGAGCAATTGAAGCATCTTTTGGTAGGTTGGAGCTGGTTTGATCGTACTGGCAGCCTGATGCACAACCCATTCGGCGGAGCCCAAGTAGCGTTCCATTGTCACGGGCTGGATGAACAGGCTATTGGCACTGTTGTGAAACCCACTGCTGGCCGTCAAGTCGGCGGGGAATTGGTCTGCAGGTCGCAAATCCACTCCGAGGAGATCACGAATCGTATTGTTGTACTCTTCGTGGGTAAGACGTCGCGTCGGTTCATGCCCTGGGCTGCTGACGCTGCGGTAATCGAAGTTTTCAATTTCATTCTGGAGCCATGCGACCATGAGTCGACGATTCTCGTCATTCGGCTGCTCGGAGTCCGTAGGCGGCATCGATCGCACTCGAATCTGCTGCGTGATGTTTTCCCAGTGTCTACGATTGATCACAAACGGTGTTTGATTCGATAAATTGTCGATGGCAAGATCTGAAGTTGCGTCGGTACCGGCGTGGCAATCCTGGCAGTAGGTTTGCAGCAAAGGTTGAATGTCTTTCGCAAAATCTAGTTTGCTTGCGGCTGCGATTTCCTGCTGTGAAATCAAAATTGGTTTTGGCAAATTGAGTTCGGGAATCCTGCGCGATTGGTTCTCGGACCGCCCGTCGTTCTCGTGCTCAGAGTCCCCTTCACCCCCTTCCATTTCTTCGCCGAAGAAACGAAGCTCTTCTTCTAGCTCTCGTACTTCGTCGTCTAGACCTTCTTTCCGCGCGAAATGCAATTCCATTTTCAAGTAGAGGATCTCAATTTGCTCATCGAAATCGCCCGCTTGTTCTTCCAGCCATTCTTCGATTTCAAATTCTTCCGCATCGCCGCTGCGAACCGCGCGATAAATCTTGGACACTTGTAATGCGGCGCCATCGAGTCGCTTGTCGAGTCGCTTGACGGCCTCTGATTCGCTCTTTAGATTCTCGCCCTGCAACTCGTCATAGAGATGCAGCAAGTCCATTTTGCGATCAAGGACTTCGAGCAAAATAAACTTCTCGTCCAGTCGACTACCTTGTATGGCCAAGGCTTCTTCTGCCTCTTCGGCGTCCCTTTCGTTTTCGAAATCACCCTCGTCCAAGTGGCGTTCGATTCCTTCCAGTTTTGCCCGGAGCAGTTTCAGCTCACGGATTAGCCGAATTTGTCGGTCCGCGATTTCGCTGCGCTGGCGAAATATGCTGGCCTGTTTCGATGCGCGTTCTTTTATTCGGATTGCTTCTCTCAGACGCTCCTCGAGTTCGTCGCCTTCGAAGTCTTCGTCTTCTCCGAACTCGACGTCGTCGAATTCCTCCTTGTCATCGAATTCGTCTTCTTCCTGTTCCTCTTCGTTTTCTAACGGCAAGGGTTCGCGCTGCGTTTGCTGCCCGCCGACTTGCGGCATAATCGCCTGACATTGCTGCGGAGTAATCAGCAAGCAAGTGAGTATCAAGCTAAGAAAATTTGGAAGCTTCATCGGTTTATAGCGACAAGGGGAGAGTTGTATGTCGGGAGGGTGCGACTCGCTCGTTCTATCATACTATTAAGTCCTGCAAAGCATCATAAACGGGATGCCTACCTTTAGATTCCAGGCGAAAAGTGGAATCTAACAGCACTTTTGAACGATTGAGCCAAGAAAACGAAAAAAGGGCTGGTATGCACCAGCCCTTTTCGGAAATGTCTTTTTGGCTCGGTACAGGAAGGCTTTCGCCCTACCGACCTTACTTATTTACCAGAGGTATTCCGCAGAGATTGAGAAACCTTGGTAAAGTGCCTCAGAATCCACGTTGATGAACGGAGCACGTGCAAGCGTGAATGCGTTTGCTCCACCGAGTACATTACTGTAATCGCGAGTGTTGAAGTTCTCTGGAGCCAAAGCAACGTTGTCAACATATAACACGTTGTAGGCACCGCGTAAGGACCAAGAGTAGCTAAATCGGTAGACTGCTTGTGCGGCAGCTTCGACCATGTAAGCCGTCTTTCCGGTTTGCAAGAACTCGCTGGCCCGTGCGATGGAGTTGGACGTGACAACGGATTCGACTTCAGCATGGTTACCGAAGAGTCCGGACTTGCCTTCGAATCCAATCATGAGTCCTGGAGTCAAGTTGATCCAGAAGTCACCACCGAGTTGAACACCCGTTAGTTGGTTTCGAGTCACAGTCAGCGTGTCGAAGAAGCGCAGCTGGTTGAAAGTAAAGGCATTGTTGTTGCTTCCGATGGCTTCGAATCGAAAGGCTTCATCCAAATCGAAGTAGCGGAGCCCGCCAAGGTAGGATCCTTGGAATAGTCCATTTGCACTTACCCAGCGACGGCGATAGTTGACTTCACCGTTGTGGATTGCCGAGCTGTAGTTGATGGCGTGGACGAAAGAGCGGTCTGTATCATCAAAACCTGGATTTGGTCCGCCAGGATTCGTACCGAAGTCACTGAACGTCGAGAACAGCGTCGGGTTGCCGGAAGCAATGGTGCTGACCGTGCGGCCGTCGTCCCATTCGTTTAGTCCGAAGTAACGGACTTCAAGACTGCTGCCTACGCCCAGTTGAAGAGCCGCCAATACTTCCAAGCCCCAGTTGAGGTCGTCGAAGTCCAAGTCGCTGACTCGCAGTGCTGGAGTGCCGCTGACACCAAATGTCGAAATCACATCTTGTGGAGTGAAAGCACCAGTGGTTGCGTTCTGAACTGAGCTTTGGAATCCACCAACGTCGCTCGTTCGTTGCAAGGCCATGCCGCCGGCTGAAAAGTCAAACCAGCGTTGTGATGCTCGGCCGCCTTCGCTGTAACCGCTAAGCAGTCTGCAGATGGTGCTCTGCCCTCCAGAAGCACCACCGCCCAAGCAGGAGCCGCCGAGTAGGCCGCCACCTCCTCCTCCGTTTCCGGAAGATCCACCAAACAAGCCGCCACCGCCACCGAGCAGTCCGCAGGCTCCGGTCCCGCCGCAGGCGCCACCGCAAGCACCGCCGCAGGGGCCGCCATCACAACCAACGTCACAGTTGGCTCCAGCGTAGACGACATCCATTGGTGCAGGACCAGGGAAAGCCATGCTCATCGGTGCATCGGCTTGCATCATGTCTGTTGGAGACATCCCCGGAGGAATCCCATAGCTGACGGGATACCCGCCTGAGCCTGTTTGGACTCGTTTCATTGCAGCAGATGCCGCAGGCTTCATGGGAACCTGAGCATTTGCAGTGTTAATCCAACCCTGGGCCATTACCAGGAGAGTTAGCCCCACTGTTAGCCAGTGCATAGATCCACTGAGCATTCTCATCGATTTCTCTCCGCCGGCACTTCGTCCGTATGATTGCGTGTCGCGCCCACCTTATAACGGGCGCACGACGTACATCCGGTGTTACCCGAAAACTCGTTACAGACGTGCTTATCGGCAGGTACAACCCGAAAAGTTTGCCAGAACCGGAATAATCCGAACCTTAGATAGGTTTGCCGCTCGACCATCTGGTAGACCGGGAAAGCTGGTGAGAGCTTGACGGCACCAACGCAACGTGACGCAATGCATGCAAAGGAGTCCCAGGCTGAAATGAGTTCATGTGCATCGGAATTGGAGCCTGAGCTTATTTCAATCGTGTGTTGTCCATTTCAAAAAAGCTTGGAACACACACATTCCGTCTATCTAAGCGCCAGTATTCCAAGACGAATAGACGAGCCGGTTTGAAGCCCAAAGTGCTGCTGGGATCTAATAATACTGATGAAGACCGCCTTCGGCTTGCCGTTAAACGCAATACCGTTCAACGTTTGCCAATCAAGATATGGACCAGTGACCAAATGCATGCACGACATGCGGCGTGCGTTAGGTAAATAAGCCCCACGACTGGGTAAAACATTGAACGGTATTTCCGTTAAACGCCGTGAGATGAATTGGCTGGGCAATGCTTGAAATCGCAGGCTAGCAAAGCGGAATTTGCTTCTCGCATTGTCGATTGGGCTCAAAGTACAATAATTCAAGCATGCCGCTTACTTAGTCTGTGATTCGTAAACCCAAGAATATGCACCTCAAAGAATCGCAATTTCGATTTATGGACGCTCGCACACAACCCATCCTTTGCTGCCTCAGTA
>JBCCEO010000291.1:0-8932 GCA_039030255.1 Planctomycetota bacterium
AATTGAAACACGCGACATCTTTATTTCCTTGAGTCAGTGGTCGAGGGAATAGTTTGGGAGAGTAGCGAGTAGTGGAGTCCATAGGAATACCGAAATGGATTCGCGGAATGATGCTAGCGAACGACTGCTTGGACCAGCGTGTGCTTCTTGCCCGGTCCGAGGGGCCGCTAATCGAGTTTTGTACCTGTTGAGGGTTAGCTATTTCACTTTTATAAGTGTTTCATGTATGTATCCTAAGGAGCCACTTGCATGATGATTCGTCGCGCCTTGTTTCGCTTTCCCGGTGTACGCAAGCACAGCGATGAATGAGGCAAACATATTTCAGAGAACGAGTTTCGGAGACGGCCAATGCGTTTGAAATTAAACTTGGAGATGGCAGTTGCGAAGATGCTCCCCGACGCCAAGCTACCTTGGTTCGCAGTTTTGGTGGTGTTCGTGTCAACGCTAAGCGGTGGAGCGCAGAATGTTATTGCAGGCAGCCCTGTCTTGGTTGGCAAACGCGTTGCCGCCGGGGCTCAGATGCCGATGCATGAAATTGATCATTCCGACTGGGAAGAACTTCTCGAGAAATACGTAGATGCTCGAGGTATGGTGAATTACCGAGGCTGGAAGGCCAGTTCGGCGGCGGTACAAAAGCTAGATGGCTATCTCAATCATTTGTCGTCGGCATCTTGGAATGCGAAGACGCCTAAGGAAGCTAAGCTGGCATTTTGGATCAACGCCTACAACGCGGTTACCGTCAAAGGGATACTGCGCGAGTACCCGACCAGCAGCATTCGCAATCATACGGCTCGATTTATTGGCTACAACATTTGGAAGGACTTAAAGCTACAAATCGGCTCGCGTGTATATTCGCTGGATGAGATTGAGCACGACATTCTACGCAAAATGTCGGAACCAAGAATTCACTTTGCAATTGTTTGTGCTTCGATCAGCTGCCCCAAGTTGCAGCCTTGGGCATTTACAAAAGAGAAGATTGACGCCCAACTCACACAAAGTGCTAATGAGTTTTTCCAAGATTCTACTAAATGCCAGTTTGACGTAGCCAAGTCGGAAGTTCGACTTTCACAGATACTTAACTGGTTCGATACGGACTTTGGTAAAGACCGAGATTCGCAACTTCGTTTCGTTGCAACCTATTCTCCGCGGGGCACTCGAGCGCTGCTCTTGAGCGGCGAAGCGCGTGTTTCCTACCTTAAGTACGATTGGGGGCTCAACGATCAATGAAGCAGTTTAGATCTAGCAACGCGAACTTGGGCTGGCAGCAAATCAGGTTAGTTTTCGAAGGCTTTGAGATTCAGAAAGTAATCGGTTCCGGACGAAAAGCTTTATGACTTAGTCAAGGAAGGCTCTCATAAGGTTCAGTTGTAAACAAGAGACAAGGAATGGTTGGAATGCAGGCTTCAGGATGGACTTGCCAATTTAAGTTGCAGGAGCTGCGGGGATTTGGATGTCAATGTATGTTTGTTTTGATTGGGGTTATTGTCCTTGCTGGGATAACTTTGCTTGCCGGTTGCAAATACAATAAAGCCTGTGCGGATGGTTCTTGTGCGCCCGGGCAAGCAGGAGCAGTCAACAGCTATTCACCTTCCGGTTATCTCGGGCGGACACCAAGCACCATGCCTGGTCGGCGTGATGCAATTCCATTCGGACAACCCGTGGATCCGGGCGGAATGAATGGAGCTGCCTCTAGAAGTACGGTCCGTTCCAATTAGTCGAGATCGAGTTGCCTGCCCTCCTACAATCAGTCAAGCTTTTCGCGCTCGCAAACACATCCATTGAACACCCATTGCCATGAGCTCAGCCAATCCTGATGCAATCACGACCGGTGAGAGTGCAGTAGACGAAATCGAAACCAATAGCGCACTAGCTAAATCCGCAGTTATTGGTGATTCTGAGGCCTTGGCACGGACTGTTGTCATTATTCCAGCCAGGAACGAAGAACAGTCTATCGAAAAAGTACTTGGCGATTTGCCTGCGGTTGGGATGGTTCTCGTTGTCGACAATGGTTCGACAGATCGCACGGGGCAATTAGCCTCCGAGGTGGGCGCGACCGTAGTTCGTGAAGATCGCCCTGGCTATGGTCAAGCATGCTGGACGGGGATCGAATGGGTTCAGGTAAATGCACCCGGGATGGCCTTCGCGCCAGACTATGTTGCTTTCCTGGACGCAGATTACAGCGATCATCCCGACATGCTACCTGAGCTAATTAGGCCGATTCATACCGGTGACAGCGATTTTGTTTTGGGTTCGCGACTGCTTGGGAAACGGGAGCGCGGAGCGATGCCGCCGCAGAGCGTATATGGAAATAAGCTTGCAGTCTTTCTCATGCGATTCTTTTGGAAGCATCAATACACTGACCTTGGACCCTTTCGGGCTATTCACCGCGACTGCCTGATCGATCTCAACATGCAAGATCGAAACTTTGGTTGGACGGTTGAAATGCAGATCAAGGCTGTGCACGCGAAGTTGCGGATTCAGGAAGTCCCTGTTCCCTATCGTTGTCGCATTGGAACGAGCAAAATTAGTGGAACCATCACAGGGACGATTCGTGCGGGCTATAAGATCCTTTACACCATTGCCAAGTATCGTTTGAGCCTCGGCACGGTGGAATAAAACCATTCCCTCAGATAATTATGTCTTTGGCAGTTAACGCCGCTTGATTGTTCTACCCTGAGCACCAGAGCCAGGAGCGAAACACCGCTTGCAATGTCAAAAAAGAGCATAGATGCAAAGTATCGACTGCTTGGCATGTTGGTACTGTTGCAATTGCTGATATACCTTTGGATTGGAGGCTTGAGTCAAGCCTTTGAGTACGGTAGCGACGGCAGCCAACGGCCAATACCTCTTGTGCTTGGTCTCTTTTCTACTTGCTTCTTTCTGCACCTTGTTGGGCTATGGCAGGGACTGCGAGTTCCAAGCGATCGGAACTTGGTCACTGTGATCTTATTCGGTGCGATTCTCTTCCGCGCAACACTGTTCTGGTCAACGCAAATTCAAGAAGTGGACATCTACCGGTATTGCTGGGATGGCGCGGTATTAGCCGAAGGCGTCAGCCCGTTTCGCTATAGTCCCGCTAGAGTCTTGGAGGCTAGGCAAGATGAGAAGGGAATGTCAGAAGAGCTGCGCAAACTGGTGCAACTGAAGGATTCAGATCCAGCGCAAGAGCTCGTGCTTTCACGAGTTCACTTCGGTGAGCTAACCACAATTTACCCGCCGACCAGTCAGTTCGTATTTGCTGCTGCAGCTGGGGTAACGCCGCAGCGGGTTAGTCTGACGACAAGGTTGCGTGTGATGAAGGCTTTCGTTCTGTTTTTCGACTTAATGACATTGTTTGTGTTGTCACGTTTTCTCAGTCTGCTATCGATTCATCAAGCCTGGGCGATTCCCTACGCATGGAGCCCTTTGGTTTTGAAGGAGTTCGCAAATAGCGGTCACTTGGATTCGATTGCCGTCTTTTTCTGTGTCACTTCCGTGTATTTGCTTTGCAAATTCTTGACCGCTAATCAGACAGAATTGGACTCCAGGAAATCGTATCGCCCAGCTTTCCTGCTGGGCTGTGCAGTTTCGATGGCATTGGGGATTGGTGCGAAGCTTTTCCCCGTGATTCTTTGTCCACTGATGGGCTGGGTGCTTTATCGTACCGCCGGGCTGAAAACCGTATTGGTTTGGTGCGTCGGTATCTTTCTAGCGTCTATTCTCACGCTTGGGCCAATGATTTTGGAAATGCAGCGTGAAGCCCCTGATGCGCACTTCGTACAGGATATTACACCGGATTTGCCGTCTTCGTTTTTATCCTCTCCAGGTGAAATCGTTGAATCGCAAATTCAAAATGGGGGCTTAGGCAAAGCATCCATCGATAACGTTTCGAGCGATCTGCCCAACGATGATGGCTTGGTCGAGTTTCTATCGCGCTGGGAAATGAATGACTTGTTGTTCATGATGGTCGAAGAGAACTTGCGCCCCCGTTTTTCGGCACGTGCCGAGCCTTGGTTCATTATTACGCCCAAGCGTCTTCGGCAGTCGATTTGTGAAAGGCTGGCGGCCATCTGGTCGCTAAGCGAAGGGCAAGTGCCCTTTCGATTGACGCGGCTGTTGTTATCAGTTGCATTTCTGGTAGTCGTCGCATGGCTTGTACTGCGGATACCAGTCCAAGAGCTTTCCGAGAAGGCGCTATGTCTGCACGTGCTGCAAACGGCATTCTTGATTGTGGCGTGGTTCTGGTTACTTTCTCCAACACAGAACCCCTGGTACTGGACGTGGGCAATACCGTTTGTCGTGTTTGCAAGAAGCCGCATCTGGTTGGCGATCGGGGGCTTGGTGATGAGTTATTACCTCAGGTTTTGGTTTTTGTATAATTTCACCGACTTGGAAGTTTGTGGGACCGGATACGTTGGCACTGACTTTTTCGATTACGTCGTGGTATGGCTTGAGTTCGCTCCTTGGTTTGCCGTTTTGCTCTGGGTTACTATGCGGCGCGATCGTGGTCAATCGACCAACTTGGTGAGCATGGCAAGCAATGTGGGGAAGTCTTCTTCGGTACATGTTTAAAAGCGTCACTCCTCGTAACCACTTAACCGAATAGCTGCTTTGGGTTCTTCGCGGTATAATGCAGAAAGAGCCATTAGATGTTGCCCGCCGGGAGCAGGAATGAACCTCGAGAATATTCCCCACACTACTACAGCGACGTTGGATCCAGAGGATTGGGTGGACGCGTATGGAGATCGCTTCTTTCAGTACGCTTTGCGCCGTTTGCAAGATGTCCAGGCAGCGGAAGAGGTTGTGCAGGAAGCATTTCTCGCAGGCTTTCGCTACCGCGATAGTTTTAATGGTAATAATCAGCTCGCATGGCTTCTGACAATTCTGAAGCACAAAATCGTGGACAGCGTTCGAATGCGTGACAAGGTCTTAGAGGAGTCCTGGGGTGGCGAGCGTGATCCTACGGCCCTGCTTTTCGACGAGCAAGGAAACTGGAGAGCTGGCGCGTTGCCGAAATTCGACGCGGGACTGCGCGTGGACGAAGGAGAATTGTGGGACGTCGTTCAGAATTGCCTCCAGGGTATCTCGCCGCTATTGGCCGATGTTTTCGTATTGACGGTAGTAGAGGAGATGGAAACCAAAGAAATCTGTAGGGAACTGGATATCTCTCCCTCCAACCTTGCAGTGCGACTTCACCGGGCCCGCCTACAGCTGGCCAAGTGTGTGGCGTCCAAGTGGAACGTCGGAAGTCTTGCAGACGATATCGAACCCGATAAGCGCTGGTTGGAATCCTGATTGGTTCAATAAATTGTTAGAAACTTGCGACGTGAACGTAACGCAAGAGAGTGTGTTATGCCAGAAATAAGCAATGAACAAGCAGCGGAACTAATATCTCGTTCTCTTTCTGGCGATCTGTCGCGGGAAGAGGCGGAGAGTCTTGAGCAGTACATGACCGAGCAAGATCCTGCGCAGATTGAAATCGCTAATTCCTTTGCGAACCTGTCCGATCTCATCGACAGGTCGGCAGTTTGGTCTCGCGAACAGACGCAGCCGCAGCTTAGCGAAGTTTCCAAGGAGCGAATGCGGCTTTCGTTGCGCAAGGCTAAAGCAGATTCCCACGCTGGTTCCATTTCCTCGACGCGAATGGTGGCTGAATCTAGTGAGGAGTATCAGACGCTCGATTTCGTCGCGGAATCCAATTATCGTGATGAGCGCACGGAGGAGAATCGGCAGGCCGTAAGTCGTTTTACACTTTTGAAAAAGATTGGCGAAGGTGGTTTGGGAACCGTCTGGCTGGCCCGCGATGAATTGTTGCACCGCAAAGTTGCGATCAAGGAGTTGAACGCGGAGGCTTCTAGATCGAAACGGCAGTGGGAACGCTTTCGTCGTGAGGCCGAAATCACGGGACATTTAGAGCACCCTAATGTGGTGCCGCTCTACATGAGTGGTGTGAATCCTCACACAGGGCGACCATTCTACGTGATGCGTTTTTTAGGCAAACGCACCTTGCTCGAGGCCATTGACGAATACCACGCGCGAACCAAAGCTGGTGTTGCCGAGCCGCTGGACTTGCACCGTTTGTTGAATTCCTTCTTGAAAGTTTGCCAAGCGATCGGTTATGCACACGCTCGCGGAGTCATCCATCGCGACCTGAAGCCCGATAACGTCATTTTGGATAATTTTGGTCAAGTCGTTGTTCTCGATTGGGGGCTTGCCAAAATGGAAGAAGACGGCGATTTGGAGAATAAACTCTCCTTGAACGGTGAGGCTGACGACGCAAGCCTTAGTCATACGTTGGAAGGCGACATTGTTGGCACTCCACTGTACATGGCGCCGGAGCAGGCAGCAGGCGACTTACAAAAGGTCGATGCTCGCACGGATATTTACGGCTTGGGAGCAATACTCTTTACGATCCTAGCCGGAAAAGCTCCGCATCAACGCAGTAGTGTGAGCAATGAAGGAAAGCTAAAGGTTAGCGATTTCATTAACTCGATCGTCTCCTCTCCAACCCCCAGCCCAAAGGAATTAAACACGACGGTTTCAAAGGATTTGGAAGCAATCTGTATGCGAGCGATGGCCAAAGAACGCCTAGCCCGGTACCAAGATGTTAATCAATTAGCCGCTGAGGTCGAACGCTGGATCGCCGGCAAGAAAGAAAAGGAAACACGCTACGATGCACTGCGACTTGCCGGAAGAGATTTGAAGAGTCGCCTTTGTGTTCAAATTCGGCAGTTGGCAGCTAGCGCGATGTTTGTCGTTGAGCTTCCACCCATTCAAGGCATCGTGGACTCGACGCGTGAAGAGGGTGAGGATTTTTCGGTTTGGCGGGATCGGTTAAACCAGATTCTCTTGGCCTTGGTTCGAAATAAGCCCACTTTGTCTGGCACTTCATTTGTAAAAATGGACAAGGAGCGTGCTGTCGAACTTTCGCGCATTGAACGCAGTTTGCTCGATGTGACCAACATTCGTAATGTTCCTCAAAGTCGATTACTCAATACTGTTGGCAATGTGTTCCAGCTCGGAGTTCTCGAACAGTTTCCGGGAGAATGCGCAGTAAGTTTCGAATGTAAATCATCTGGCGATGTTCGGGTTCTTTGTGGTGTTCCTGTTTTCGACAGTAAAACTGAGGAACCTTTTGGGCTTGTAGTGGCCGAATCTGAGATTGGAAGTTTGGTTCGCCCCGAAATGCAGCTCTCCGAATCCGACGGGAGTCTGTTCTTGATGGATTCTAGTGAAAACGTTTTGTTTACATCTTCGAAGGATCCGGAAGTCAAGAGTAAAGTCGGGAAGGAGTTGTTTGCCAACTGGTCCCAGATCACGCAAGCTTTGCGTGACCAAAGCGAATTCATCGACGGTGATCAAGAAGTGTATGCAACGCGACTTCAGCTACCTACAACGAAAGAATCGTTGTACATTGTCCTTCAATTGCCTCGTCTTGGTGACAGATAAGAATTCATTAGCAAATGCCAGCAAATTTAACTCCACAGTACCATCGCGCCGAAGCGGAGTATCGACAAGCGGAAACGCCACAAGAGGAGTTAGAGTGCCTGCAGGTAATGCTGCGAGAGTTACCGAAGCATAAAGGGACCGATAAACTTCAGGCGGATCTCAAGGCAAAAATCGCAAAGGCAAAAACTGAGGCTCAAAAGCAAGCTTCACAACCAGCCGGCAAGGTCTCCACCAAGATTCCCAAACAAGGTGCGGGACGTGTATTGCTACTGGGGGCACCGAATACGGGTAAGAGTCAGCTGCTAACCGCACTGACCAGAGCGCAGCCAGAAGTCGCCCCTTACCCTTTCACTACGCAGTCGCCGAACGTTGGTATGATGCCTTTCGAAGACTGCCCATTTCAGTTGATCGATCTACCGCCAGTGACAGACGACTATTTTGATGTAAGCGTTGTTGGGCTAATCCGCGGGGCAGATCTTGTCTTTCTGGTAATTGACTTAGCTAGCGACGAACTCATTGAGGACACTCAAGCCGTCCTGAGGCGATTCACGGATGGAAAAACGCGGCTTGGAAAAGAAACAATGCTGGATGAGGAGGACATCGGAGTTAGCTACACACGAACCGTCATCTTGTACAACAAAATCGATGATCCTGATGCGGAAGAAAGACTAGCTTTGTTGCATGAGTTCATCGAATTGCCTTTCGAGCATTTACAGGTCAGTGCAACGGAAGGCACTGGGCTCGAAGATGTGCGAAGATTTGTGTTTGATGCACTTGAAATCGTACGGGTTTACACAAAGCATCCGAAGTCGAAAGAGCCCGATATGACCAAACCTTTTGCAGTTCGCCGCGGTGACACTTTGGTCGAAGTGGCCCAAAACGTCCATCGCGATATGGCGGACAACCTCAAGTCGGCTCGCATTTGGGGCGAAGCAGTCCATGATGGTACTTCGGTAAAACCCGACTATCAGCCCCAAGATGGTGACATAGTAGAGTTGCACGCCGGTAGCTGAGTTGCCAAAATCTTCGCTTGCTTGTCACCTATTAAATGGTGGCGATTGATAGCTGCTTTTCGCCTGATCTTTTATCTTGGTCCAGCGCGCATTCGCTAACGAAAGAACTAGAAATGAACAACGCGGATATCGCTCGCGTCTTTGAAGAGATGGCTGAATTACTGGAGCTGCGTGGAGAAAATGCTTTTCGCGTGCGTGCTTATCGAAATGGGGCGAAAACAATCCTTGAGTTGGATGAAGCCGTTTCTGACATCGTGGATGATGACTCAAAGGATCTAAAATCTTACACCGGAATCGGCTCAACCTTAGCGGATAAATGCAAAGTCCTAGTGGGAACGGGCAAACTACCGCAGTTGGAAAAGTTACGCGAGGAAACGCCAGGCGTCTTGATCAAGATGACAAGGATTCCAGGACTTGGTGCGAAAAAGGCAATGGCCCTGCATAAGGAACTGGGTGTCGAATCGCTGGAGCAGCTCAAAGAGGCTTGCGAA
>JBCCEO010000292.1:0-8931 GCA_039030255.1 Planctomycetota bacterium
CCACGCCAGGATCTGTTTTACTTTTTTCCGCGCACAGACGCAAACGCCTTGGTTTTCAGGAGAAGATTGACGGGGGAGCACGCGTGCAATGATCATCCGTGATGAGCCAGCAACCAAGGAGCTGACTCATCCAACGGATATCGGAGGGTTAGGCAAGGGGCAGTCGCGAAACAGATTGGGGCAATCCGATTTTCCGCAAAATCGCCTAATAAGCCCTCCGTCGTACAATGTCACTTTTGCGAAAAAAGTTTCCAAGAACGGCGATAATTTCAGTATCGCTACGCTGCTTCCCGAAAAAACTTGGCATCTTGAACTGCACCGCCGATGGGCGTAACGCTTGTCGGTACCAAAATACGCATTCTCCGGCTCAGCTCAAACCAGTGATAAGTCCTATCTCAGAAAGTCATATGCCTAGTCCTGAACTAACTCCCGGCCAATGCCCTGACCTATCTGAAAAGTTCCTTGACGGCTGGCTTTGTAATCTTTCCCATCGCATTCCTCGGCAATTCGCCAACGCACAATAAGCGCCTCGGCATTTCGTACGACGAGAGGCGATCTGCGCACCAAGCCGTCAACGTTTCCAAATCAAGTTTGGCGTGTTTTCTTGTCACAAGCACTACGGCAACGATTTCCCCCCACGTTGGATCCGGTAATCCGACCACTGCACATTCTCGAATTGATGGATGATCGAGTAAGAAAGCCTCGATTTCCAATGCCGAAAGTTTGTATCCGCCGCTCTTAATTATGTCGACGCTGGTGCGCCCCATGATGCGATAGTAACCCTTTTCCAGGACTGCAACATCACCAGTGCGAAACCAGCCTTCGTCAAAGGAATCCTTGGTAGCCACAGCCTGGTTCCAATATTCAACGAAAACGCATGGCCCTTTGACCTGAATTTCGCCAGGCTGATTCTCATCCTCAATTGCATTCCCAGCTTCATCCACCAACCGGACAATGACTCCAGGTAGTTCGTCTCCCACCGCGCCTGGACGCCGTTCACCGGTGTAAGAATTAGACAAAGCCATGCCAATTTCTGTCATACCGTACCGCTCGAGGAGAAGTTGACCAGTCAATTCTGTCCATCGCTCATGGACACTAGCTGGCAACGCGGCCGAACCCGAAACCATCAGACGAAGACCTTCAAAGCCCGCGCAGACTTCTTTTCGATCTGCTTCCTGCAGTTGTTCCAATGCTTCGATTAGTTTCACGTAGATTGTCGGAACAGCCATAAACAAAGTAAAGTAATTTCCGCGGACGCGATTCAAAATCTGCGGCAAATCAAACTTTGGATACACTTCGATGCAAGCGCCTGACCACAATGCGCAGGACAGTACATTGATGATTCCGTGGATATGGTGCAGCGGAAGGAAAAGTGGGATTTTATCATCCAAACTCCACTGCCAGGCCTCAACAAGGGATTTTATCTGAGCTCGGATATTTGCGTGAGTCGAAACAACACCCTTCGGGCGACTCGTCGTACCGCTGGTGTAAAGGATCATAGCTCGGCGATCCAATCCAATCGTTGGCAACTCACATGAAGCGGCCTCACTAGCCTGATCGCCAATGTCACCTATATCGAAGACATCGAGGGAGAGCTCTCCAAGTAGTCCATTGAGTTTTTGCAGGCCTGCATCATCGGCTACCAGAATTGACACGGAAGCGTCCGTTAAGGTGTATCGCAATTCGTGTTCCGTAGCCGACCGGCTTAACGGAACTGCAATACCACCAGCCTTCCAGATCCCCCACTGGGCGACTACATAGGCCCTGCCGGCAGGCAGAAGAAAGGCCACACGCTGCTCGCCCAAGTCATTCCTTTTATTGAACTCCTTGTTTCGCGCCAAAAGAAACTTGGCCAGATCATCAGATTGATTGGCAAGCTCGTCGTAAGTAACTTCCAATTCGCCTTCAAGCATCGCAATACGATTGGCGAACTGATTTGCACGTTGAAAAACGAGTTCCGTTGCTGTCATAGTTAAACGTTTAAGATAGCGTGAATTATTGCTCGTAGTTGAGGATGGCTTGCCTTCGGTTAAGAAACAACCAACATTACTAACATGTACACCAGAGACGGGCCAAGCAAGCAGCCAAGTCCTGTGTAAAACGTCGCAGTCATTGCACCGTAGGGAACCAACTTTTCGTCCGTCGCTGCCAATCCTCCAGCAACCCCGCTGGTTGTTCCCATGAGTCCTCCGTAGATTAAAGCAGACCGGGGATTGTTGAGGCCGATCCACGGAGCAAGGATGGGAGTCAAAAACATAACCAAGATCGATTTCACCAATCCGGCAGCGACACTCAGTGCTTGAACCTCACTCGTCGCTCCAATGGCGGTTCCTGTCACTGGACCGACGATGTAGGTGGCCGCTCCGCCGCCAATCGTGGTCATGCTAACTGGATCACGATAGCCTGCGGCATAAGCCACCAACGCACCGACAAAAAAGGAAACAAAGATTCCAACAAAGAGTGACAGCACTCCACTAACGCCTGTCTTCCAGAACTCCTGCAAGCGTACTCCGAAGGCGGTCGCGACAATGGCCAAGTCACGTAAGACGCTACCGCCGAGAATCGCAACACCCGCGAAAATCGGAATGTCCGCCAGACCTTTCGTACCTTCCGTCCAGTAGCCACCAAGGCAGGCCAGCACCAACCCCAGGAATATCGCAAGGGCAGAACCATGCAAGCGTCCATTCGTCAGGTATTTCGAAAGTAGTCCCGATACAAACAAGGTAGCTGCAACCAGAGCAAACGCAGTTACCAGAGAATACTTGCTCAGGACAGATTCGATGATCGCCCAAATGCTCGAAAGCCAACCCATCATCGCTCCTCTTCTGGCAGCGTCGTTTCCTGGCCAGCCGAAATGCGACTGAGCAACGGAACGAGTGCAAAACAGGCCAGGACGGAGAGGACACCAGCGATGATTGCCACACCTCCTGCATCGAGCGCCCCTATGACGTTCCTAGAAGCGGCCATCGCGACGACGACAGGAATGTAAACGGCACTCCAGAACAAGATTCCTTGGTTGGTAGGCGGAGACATCCTACCTGCGCTTTGCAACCTATCAGTAACCACGATCAGAAGCAGCATAGCAATTCCTACGCCGCCAACATTTGCTTCTAGGCCTAATGACATTCCGATAAGTCGACCGGCAATTACACCCACAAGGAGGCAAATTGCAAGCAGCCCCGTTCCGTAAATGACCATGCAATACTCAAGACATTCAAATAGGCAGAAAAGCTGTCACCAATGTGCTGACACAGATTTAGCTTATACTCTTTGAAAAAGGAATTCGACAGCTGCCTCAGCTAGCAAGCCGATGAAAAAAAACCTTTGAGCATAAAAACATGCTCACCAATCGAAAGACAAATGATGCCCTCATTCGCGCATTCCCTTCCAATCCTTATCTTTCTTTTGTGCTTTACTGCCAGTGAGATCACCACCGCTCAGACCCAACAAACAGCGAAAAAGAAAAAGCCCGCGCCATTCCAATGGGTGAATCCCTCAAAAACACAGACGCCAAATTTGGCGCACGCTACCTTTCGCAGTCCGTCGATGGGAATCGACGTCGGCTACTTTATTTACCTGCCTAAGGCTTACAACTGGAAAGCAAACAGCAAGAAGCGATTTCCAGTCGTTTACTACTTGCATGGCGGGCGGCCTGGAAGCGAGAAGAAGAGTATTTCACTCGCCTCCTTTGTGCACAAGGCAACCCAAGCCAAGTCGATTTCACCAACGATATACGTCTTCATCAACGGCGGTCCGGTTAGCCACTACAACTACCCTGAAAAAGAAAACGCGATGGGAGAAGACGTTTTCATTAAGGAGCTGATCCCGCACGTCGATGCAACGTACCGAACGGTGGCAGATCGCTCAGGCCGAGGCATCGAAGGATTCTCGCAAGGAGGACGAGGAACCATGAGGATCATCATGAAGCACCCGGACCTATTTTGCTCAGCGGCACCCGGTGGCGGAGGATACGCCACAGAAAAGAAAATCTCGGAGTCTGGCGGTCGCGAAAGCGATACGCTCAAATTCGCTGAAGGCTACAACACTTGGGATCTCGCAGAAGCCTATGCGAAGCAGCGTAGAGTAGGGTCAGCAGCTGACTTCAAGCTACTTGTTTTCGTTGGCACAAAAGGCTTCAACTACGAAAACAACTTGGAATTCATGGACTATTTGACTTCCCTTCAGATCCCCTTCGAAAAACTTGTTGTTCCTGAGGCTCCGCATAGTGCCAAAGTCATCTACGAAAAAAATGGCTCCGACATCCTTGAGTTTCATCAGAAGAATTTCGGTGCGCATTAGGAACGCCGTAAAGGAACGCCTGAATTCCGTTGAACATCGATTCTACCTACTCTACCGCCCAGTGGCAGGCTCTCGTGGAGAGTAAGTCAATCGTGCTTGCGAGGGTTCTAAGGGTGGACGTCCTACGTTGGATCAGGCTCTGGCGCTCCGAGGTTCGCACAGAGCCGCCCAACTCCCCGCGACGCAAGGGCTCGCTCGCGAAAATCGAGTGACTTGCGGACGATAGCTCAGCAATAGATTTGCCTTAGAAGCGATCGACATGGAAGGGATCAAACTTTGACGGTTCCGTCCGAGTCGCCGAAGCTGTCGGCGCGAACTCCAAACTGATTCATCATCCAAAGATAGAGGTTGCACAAAGGCGTCTGGCGCTTGTACTCAATGTGCCTGCCGGGGCGCACTCTACCACCGCCCTTGCCAGCCATCAAGATCGGCAAATCGTCGTGATTATGCCGATCGCCATCGCTGATGCCACTCCCGTACAGGACTAGGCAATTGTCCAGCAAACTAGATTCGCCTTCTTGGATCGCAGAGAGACTATCCAAGAAATAGGCCAAGTGCTCGACGTAGTACTTATTGATCTTAGCGATCTTGGCTTGCTTCTCAGCGCTCTTACCATGATGCGACAACTGGTGATGACTCTCTGGTGCACCGAGATCTGGGTGCGAGCGATTCGAGCCTTCGTTAGCAAACATGAATGAAGCAACACGCGTACTATCAGTCTGCAATGACAAGGTCATCATGTCCAACATGACTCGGGCGTGGTCGCCAATGTCTTTCGGCACGCCTGCGGGTCTCTCGTAATTTCCAACATCGAGCTTCTCAGACATGACAAGGCGTTTTTCGATATCTCGCAAAGCGTATAAGTACTCGTCTAGCTTTCGGCGATCCGCAGCTCCAAGATCACGATGCAGAGACTGCGCATCTTGCAGCGCAAAGTCCAAGACACTCTTGCGGCGATGCTTCCGGGCACCTTTTGCCTGCGCATCTTCCTTCTTATCCCCAGATGCAAAAAGTCGATCGAAGACTGCCGTCGGGTCCATCTCCTTGGCAAGTGGACTGGTCGAATTCCGCCAGGCCAAGTTAGAACTGTAGGCACAGCTATAGCCTGAATCGCAACTGCCCGACTGAGAACTTCCTTCCAAACCAAGTTCTAAAGATGCGAATCGGGTTTCGTCGCCTACTTGCTGGGCGATAACTTGATCGACTGAAATTCCATTGAGAATGTCTGCGCCGTTTGTCTTCTTCGGATGCGCCCCAGTCAGAAAGGCAGCAGCACTGCGCGCGTGGTCACCGCCGCCATCACCGTGAGCTCGGGCGCCATCCAGTGTCAAATTGGTAAGCACATTGATTTCAGATTTCAAGTGTTCAATTGGCTTCAGTGTGGCGGGAACATCGTAATTTGCCCCGATCTTTTGCGGGGTCCAATCCGGCATGTGCATGCCATTGGGCACGTATAAGAATGCAACACGAAGCGGAGCTTCTGGCGCACTAGCAGCGACAGATCGGGGTATCATGCTTTCGAGCAGCGGCAAACTGATGGCAGTCCCAAGTCCACGAAGTACCGTTCGACGCTTAATTCGATTGTTGCTCATTATTCTCGCTCCCCTTTTTTCTGGAAGGGATCACTGCGCACAATGCCAACCAGCAAAGTGCTAAATCGATAATTATCTGCCTCAAGAGCGGCCACGATCTTGTCCACCGCACACTTGTCATAATACTCAAGCCCGCGTCCAAGCGCGAAGGTCATCATCTTCTCGGTAAGGCACTCGGCAAAATCCTTCTTGTGCCGGGCGAGCAACAGTGCTTGTAGCTGTCCTACGCCCTTCACTTTGGTTCCGTCCGGCAATTCTCCAGTCGCATCGATGTCCAGTGCCCCGTCCTTCGTACGATATAGGCCAACTGCATCAAAGTTTTCCAAGGCAAATCCGAGCGGATCCATCAGCTTATGACAATTTGCACAAGCAGGATTCTCACGATGCTGTTCCAAGCGCTCACGAAGCGTACCGGTCAATTCGCCTTCGCGTTCCTCTAACTCTGGAACGCCTGCCGGGGCTGGAGGAGGCGGTTTGGCCAGCAAATTATCCAATATCCATTTGCCACGTTTGACTGGCGAGGTTCGAGTCGGGTTGCTCGTCACCGCAAGAACACTTGCCTGCGTCAGCAACCCACCTCGATTCGTTCCTTTTAGCGAAACCGGTCGAAACTGTTTCCCTTCTACGCCCTCGATTCCATAGTATTTCGCAAGGTCTTCGTTCAAGTACGTAAACTTGGCGTCCAGCAAGTTCAGAACACTCATATTCCGACGCATGACGCCGGCAAAAAAGTACATCGTCTCGTTGCGTGCCAACCTACCCATGCCTTCGTTCCATTTCGGGAAAGCACTCGGATCAGGCTGAAACTCCTCCAACTTCCGCAACGTTAGCCACTGCCCAGCAAAATTACGCACAAATTCGTTTGATCGAGGATCCTTGATCAGCCGAGCAATTTGCTGCTCCAAATTGTTTCCCTCGCGTAGTTGGTTATTGGCGGCCAATTTCAATAACTCTCCATCTGGCATCGTAGACCAGAAAAAGTAGGACAGCCGCGTCGCCAATTCATACTCGTCCAAGTCGCGATATTTGCCCAGGCCGTTCGGATCGCGCGGTGGCTCGACTCGGAACAAGAATTTCGGCGAGATCAAAATCGCTTGAATCGCGATTTGGATACTCTCCTCGAAGGAGTCTCCTTCGTCCTGTATACCAAGCGCCAATCCAACCAAACGATCCAAGTCATGCTTTTCAACAGGGCGGCGAAAAGCGTAGCTCGCCATTCGATTCAATACAGCTCGCGTCGCACGTTCTCGATCCTGCTCATTGGTCGGATAAGTAAACAAGATTCGTTTGTGGTAGGAGGAAAGCTGGCTTTCTGGCAATCGCTTGGGAGGCTTCTTTTGTCCTTCAAGCGAAACAAAATGAATGTGCAAATTGCGATCTTGCTTGGGGCGTCCATTGCCGCCAGCATCATAGAAATCATTTAGGAATCGGATTCCAATCCTGCGACTTCCTGCTCGCAGCCGAACAATCGTCTGAAAATCCTTAGGCTCTTCATTGGGCACCGCAATCTTCTGCCGCTGAAGCTTACCATCCAATTCAATCCCAATCTGCACTGGTTCCTTGCCTGCTTGATCACCAGAAGCTTGAATGGTCAACACGTAGGGGCCCGGCTTGAGTATCTGGACTTGCATCACACCTGTGCCAGCTGAGGACAGGGTCAAATCCCGATCGCCTCCGCCACCCTTTTTCGATTGCAGCTGTCCACCGGGCACGCTGTAAGAGAATCGTTTTTCTTTGGGCGGAACCTGAATCAAAGTCGTCGTGATCCGCTCGGCTTCGAGAAAATACTTTTCCATTAGCAATGGCGGCAACGTTAACACATCGCCAATATTGTCAAACCCATAGCCCACGTCATCACCCGCAAATGCCGTTTCCGGCGCGTAGGACTTCAGTCCAAACAAATCGCGAATCGTGTTGCTGTACTCCGCTGCATTCAATCGCCTTAAAGTTACTTGTCCCGGATTCGGCTCAAGGCCGCATTCGAATTCTTCGATGACTTCCGTAATCCAACCAACGAGATAAGCTCGATCCTCTTTCGAAAGTTCGTTGTCTTCCGGCGGCGGCATTTCTTCGATTTGGACTTTTTGGGCCGCATGCTCCCAAATATCTCGAGCCTTTAAGAAATCAATAGGGGCATCGAAATGATCGAGAGTAAGCCCTGCGTCTGGTTCGTCACCCGAGTGGCAGCCCAAACAGTGCTCTTCCAGCAGGGGCTTAATTCGCTCACGCAACTCGACGTCGCGTTCTTCTTCCTGGACGGCAGAGCAAATTGCTGAGCCCCCAAAGCAAATACTAAAGCAAACTAGTCGCAGCAAGTAATACTTGCAGCCAAAGTTAAGTTGCCGCTTCAACTCACAGCTTGGGGAAAAATAGGACATGCAACCAAGAGTAAAACTGGAAAGTGGATGCCGATAATTTCTACCGCGTTACCACTGTAAACAAGGGGGATTCGCACCAACTGTCGTGTTCATATGAAACAAGTCTTTTGGTGCAACGTTAGTATACCATTCTTGCAAATCTGCGCTTTCTTAAGGGCTAGCCCCAGTCTAACTCCCACAATCCCTAACAACTATCGTTAGCTGATTTGAACGGGGATTCTCACCACAAGGACTATTTCCATCTTGACTCTCTTTAAGGGCTATAATTAGGGTGGACTAAACGGGGGTAATTTCTTTCAGCGGAGGTTACCAATGGAGCTTGATGAAACCAACCCGCTTGACCGTTTCTTCACGGGTTTGAGCGAGTACGTCTTCCACAGCCAACTTGGCGTCGTCGACACTGAACTAGTCGACTACGTGAGCCGTCTACTTATTCGATTCACACGCAGTGATTCGCAAAGCCGCGTACGTAAATTGAATGGCAAGCCGGCGACTGAGGTAACGAATATGGTTGCCGAAGCAGAGAAACGTCAAGGAGATGCACGCCGAGAGGTCCATCGTCATATCGGCGACTACACTCTTTTCTGGTCCGGACTCTACCCGGAAGCACTGCGAAACATGCAAAGTAGAGACAAGTTGGATCACTTCCTGAGGGACCGCCC
>JBCCEO010000293.1:0-8917 GCA_039030255.1 Planctomycetota bacterium
CAACGGGAATAATTTTGCAAACGGCAGGTCGCGGCGAAATTCAATTGACTGCACCGCCACCACCGGCTGTCAATGCTGTGGCAGCCAAGCCCAAGCCTAAGCCAGCAGCCCCAGCTGCGCCCAAGGCAAAGCCACTTAGTCGACTGGAACAACTGCGCCAAGCCAAAGGTCTATTGGAAGGCTCCAAGCAATGATGCACGATGGAATTTCTAGTAACTCGAACTCAGCTATGCAACTCAAAACCCTCCCACTCGCCGTATTCTGTTTCAGCATACTTTTCGCACCCAAGTGCTTCTCCGCAGATTGGACGGCTCTGAACGTCTATCCAGAGGACGTGAAGCTTACCGGACAAACTGATTTTCAATCCTTCATCGCCATCGCCGCTCGGGCGGACGGCGTGACAAAGGATGTCACTGAAGAAGTGAAATGGGAATTGGCCAATCCAGCGTTGGCTGACATCCAAGACTTCAAGCTACTTCCGAAGGCCGATGGTGCTACCGAACTGAAGGCATCCTGGAACGGGCTTACGGCAAACTCGACGGTCGACGTGGCCAATGCGACGCAGCCCAAACCGGTTAGCTTTCACTTGGACGTCATGCCCGTGTTGACGAGAACAGGCTGCAACACAGGATCCTGCCACGGTGCTGCTCGCGGGAAGGACGGTTTTCGATTGTCACTATTCGGTTTTGACCCGAAGGGCGATTACGATCGGATTACACGTGAGATTGGAATTCGACGCATCAATTTAGCAATTCCAGAGCAGAGCTTGATGTACTTGAAAGGCGTGGGAGGCGTTCCGCATTCCGGTGGCAAGCGTATGGAGCCGGACAGCGTCTATGCAAAGATCTTGCTCGATTGGTTAAAGACTGACGCCAAGATCGATGCTACCGTTCCGCCAACTTGCGATAAAGTCGAACTCTTTCCACAACAAGCCGTCTTGGAAGGCGAAGGAGCAACGCAGCGCATGGTTGCCGTGGCGTACTTTAGCGACGGAACCACTCGGGATGTCACCAACTTGGCCGCCTTCACAACCAACAACGAACGTACCGCTTCCGTAACCGACCTGGGTGCCATTACCGCTGGCGTGCGTGGCGAGGCTTTCGTGATGGCTCGCTTTGATACTCATACCGTTGGTTCGCAGATCCTAGCTCTGCCCAAGGATCTTCAGTACAGCGAGCCACAGATCGAAGGCAACTATATCGACGAACACATTGGAAACAAACTTAAGCAACTGAGAATTCTGCCAAGCGGTATTTGTAGCGACGAAGAGTTTTTGCGACGAACCACGATCGACATTGTCGGAAAGCTCCCAACGGCCGACGAGTACTTGGCCTTCATGGAGGATACTTCGGCTGACAAACGTATGAAGCTTGTCGATCAATTGTTGAAACGGAAGGAGTTCAGCGAGATCTGGGCGATGAAGTGGGCTCAGCTATTGATGGTGAAGAGTAATAATCAAGTCAGCTACAAAGCGGCATTTCAGTATTCAAGCTGGCTGACCAACAAGCTGGCATCAGAGACTCCGATTGACCAAATCGTTCGCGAACTAATCGCTTCTAACGGGGGTGTCTTTGAAAGCCCTGCAACGAACTTCTATCAGGTAGAACGTGACACGCTGAAAACTTCGGAGAACGTGGCCCAAGTATTTATGGGCATTCGAACACAGTGCGCCCAGTGCCACAACCATCCCTTCGATCGCTGGACGATGGATGATTACTACGGATTCGCTTCCTTTTTCTCACAACTTGGTCGAAAGACAGGCGAGGATTACCGCGAGATCATCATTTACAACCGAGGTGGTGGCGAAGTGAATCACCCTGTTACGAAGAAACCTGTCCCGCCAACATTTTTGGGCGGAGCCGCTCCGGATACAAAGGGCAAGGACCGACGTGATGTGCTTGCGCAGTGGATCACCAGTCCTGATAATCCCTTTTTCGCGACGAGTGTCGCCAACCGGGTTTGGGCACATTTCATGGGTAGCGGAATCGTCGAACCAGTGGATGACATTCGTGTGAGTAATCCCCCAAGTAATCCTGCCTTGTTCGCGGATCTTGGAAGCCGTCTGACGAGCTATGAGTTTGATTTGAAACAATTGGTACGGGACATTTGTAGTTCCCAGGCTTACCAGCGAAGTACGAAAGCCAACGAGACGAACAAGTTGGACACTCGGAACTACGCTTACGCGCAAGTCCGACGAATCCCGGCTGAAATGCTTTTGGACTGCATCTCTCAGGCGACAGCAACCAAGGATAAATTCCGTGGGCTGCCGACGGGTGCGCGGGCCGTACAAATTGCAGACGGGGGAACGAGTACTTATTTCCTGAATACATTTGGGCGTTCACCGCGAACTACAGTTTGCGACTGCGAAGCAAGTACCGATCCCTCGCTTTCTCAAGCGTTGCATCTGCTCAACGGAAGCACAACGACTGGAAAAATTTCGCAGGGCAAATTGGTCGCCACTTGGTTAGATCAAGGCATCACGGTGCCTGAGGCTATTGCTCGGATATACATTCGCAGTCTTTCTCGACTGCCGACAGAGGCGGAAACGAATTCCTTAGCTAAAATGGTAGCCGAGGCGGGCGACAATCGTGTCGGTCTAGAAGATGCTTTCTGGGCGGTACTCAATAGCCGTGAGTTCATGTTCAATCACTAGTGAATTCGACGCTACGAAGTGTAACAACCTTTCCCCTTATTTGGCTGGCTCGCACGCGGCCAAACAGGCTTTTACCCCAATAAACTTGGCTAGCGAAATTGGATTTCAAATCTAGCCACGACGCTACGAATGGATTCGCTACAACGGGGCAGGTTAGAGTTCGCTCACGATTTACCTGCCCAATGTGTTCTGGCTTGAAGGTAGTTTCATGAATCCAGAACCGTATAACTTGACACCAATCCCTTCGCAATCTTTGGTAAATGTCATGAGACTTGCAATTTATTGTTGCCTCTTATTGTTCCTGTTTTCTGCTCCCGCCGGTGCACAGGAGAAGAAAGAGGAAAAAAAGATTACGTTTGAGGAGCACATCAAGCCAATTTTCCGAGAGCATTGCACGATCTGTCACAGCGAGAGCGACAAAGAGAGTGATCTTGCACTGGATACCTATGCCGCAACTCTGGCAGGTGGTTCCTCGGGAGAAGTAATCAAGGCTGGTGATCCCGATAGTTCGCGACTATTCGCCCTGGTCATCCATGCGGAACAACCTTATATGCCGCCTGATGAACCGCCAATGGACAAAGCCAAGTTGGACTTGATCAAAACATGGATTGTTCAGGGCATGCCCGAGAACGCGGGCAGCAAGATCAAACGCTTCAATACAGCGGCTGCTGCCATGCTGACCAATGCTTCAGCGGGCAAGCCTGAGGGCCCCCCGCCGATGCCCGAACAGATTCTGACGCAGACCGTGACAGAGACTGCACGTAGCTCTGCAATATCCGCGATGGCCGCTAGCCCTTGGGCTCCTCTGATTGCGGTCGGTGGGCAAATGCAAGTCATGCTTTACCATGCCGAAACCAGCGAACTCCTAGGCATCATTCCTTTTCCAGAAGGCGAAGCCCAATCACTGACTTTCACCCGGGACGGCAAGCAACTCTTGATCGGCGGCGGTCGCCACAGCCACAGTGGCTGCGCGGTTCTGGTCGATATTGCTACTGGCAAACGCATCACCAAAGTCGGTGAAGAACTCGATATCGTTATGGCCGCTGATATCACTTCGGATAAGACACGGATTGCCATTGCGGGCCCACAAAAGATCGTTCGTATCTACGACTCGCTTAGCGGTCAGAAACTATTCGACTTGAAGAAACACACCGACTGGATTTTCGCTCTGCGTTATTCTCCCGACGGGGTCCTGCTAGCCAGCGGCGACCGGAGCAACGGACTTGTGGTTTGGGAAGCCGATACTGGCAACCTGTATTCAGAGTTGAACGGGCATCGCGGAGAAGTACGCAGCGTCGACTTTCGTGGCGACTCGAATGTATTGGCTTCTGCCAGTTTGGACGGCACGATCAAACTTTGGGACATGTTCGAAAGCAAGCAGATCAAGTCCTGGAATGCTCACGGCGGCGGCGCAACCTCTGTCGTCTACGCGAACAACGGGATGATCGCTACGGCTGGCAAAGATGCGCGTATTAAGCTTTGGGATGGAAATGGTGGATTGAAAGGCGATTTTAAAGGGCTGAGTTCCACTGCTCTCGAGGTTGCATTGACGGGCGATGCGGCCTTCCTCGCCGGCGGTGACTGGAATGGACAAGTTAACCTTTGGTCCGCCGCTTCTCCTGGTGAGACACGTCTCATTGCTGCCAACCCGCCTTCGATTGAAACCCGTTTGAAAAAAGCCAATGAAGCTCTAGCTGCCGCCCAGAACGAGTTCAATTCAGTCCAAGCAAATTCTCAAAAGGCCTATACGGCAGCAACCAGTGCGCAACAAACGATGTCGACCGCTCAGTCGAATTCCCAAGCTCTGACTCAGCAACTCGCTCAAGCACAAAACCAACAAAAAACCTTGACGACTCAAGCAACTGGCATGGATGCGAAGATCAAGGAATTGGAGGGTCAATTGGCTGCCGCCAAAGCGGAGAGACAGAAGACGGCTCAATCCCTGCAACAGTCGACCGCTATGGTCACAGACCTCACCGCCAAATCGCAAGCTGCTCAACAAGCCTTGGCCGCTTCCACCAAGGCCAATGAGGAAGCTTCCAAAGCTTCAGCCGCGGCAGCAGAGCAGGTTAAAGCGGCTCAAGCGAAGCTGAATGCCGCTCAAGCAGTCGCGGAGAAAGCTGCCAAAGACAAAGCTGAATTGGACGCGAAGGCCGCTGCTTTGCAGAAGCTTGCAAGCGAAACCGAAGCGAAGTCGAAGAAGTTAGAAACGAATGTTGCCAACGCCGTCAACGCCAAGGCAACCCAGGAAAGCGTCGCAACGGACGCGACCAAGGCTCTAACTTCTCTTCAAGCCCAGTTGGCAGAGTTGCAACAACGTGTAACGCAGGCCACAAAGGCTCAGGCCGATGCTGCAGCAGGACTCGAAGCCAAACGTAAAGCGGCTGAAGACCTACAAAAGCAGCTCGATGCTGCTAAACAAGCCGCGCTCGACGCAAAAGAACAGCTAGATCTGTTCAATAGTTCCTATCAAAAGCCGCAGTAACAGAACAAACAAACTCTTCCATCGCAGAGTCGCGCGCAGGCGTAAGCTCAGCGCGGCGGCTAACAAAAGGGGATTCCGTCCCTGCGGCTTCGCACTCGCGAGAGTTACTGCGTTTCTAACTCTGGAAGCTAGGATATAGTGGCTCATTCTTGAGCCGTACGACTTGCGAAAGAAATGCCAACTGTGAGAAGTCCCTGACTAGGAAGCACTCTCGGCCAGCCTTTCTTCGGCCCAATCTGCCATTGCTCCTGCTACATTAACCAGCACTTCCGCATACTCTTGCAGCGAAGCTTCTTGCTTGTCTCGCGCAAAGTTCTCAAGCTGTTCGGCAAAGGACGCGATCCGCATCAATCGAACATGCCTAGCATTACTCTTAAGCGTATGCACGGCACGTCGCACCTCCTTGAAATTGCCGCTTGCAAGATTCTCTTCAAACATTCGCCCCAATCTTGGAGCCTCAGAAACAAGCAGAGTCAGGACATCGCGCGCGAGTGCTTCATTGCCGTTCATAGCCGCCAACAAACCCGTCCAATCCGGACTATCTTCGAATGCCCTTTCAAGTGAGAATCCAGCTGGGATAGAAGTTTTGCTCTCATCTTGGGAGCTCTTCGATTCCAGTGATGGCTGATCGTTTGATTCTTGAGGCAGCCCCAAGTCATTCTCAGGTTCTTCTTGGGCACCTGTCGCAAAAATTGGATCGCGCAAGTCAGATTCATCCAATTTCAATGACTCTCCTTGCAGTGCCTTATTGACGGCCAGAGCGAGGAGGTCCAGTGAAATTGGCTTGACGAGAAACCCTTCCATTCCGGCTTCTTCACACAGCCCGCGATCGGCGGCTGTAGCGTGCGCAGTGAGTGCACAAATCCGTTGCCGTCTCCCGAGTCCCTCTTCGGCTTCGCGTATTTGTTTGGTAGCTTCAAGACCATCCATGTCGGGCATTTGAATGTCCATCAACACGAGGTCGAAAAGTTTGGATTCACAAGCCGCAACGGCAGCACGTCCATTGTTGGCCAATCGCACTTGATGCCCCAATCCTTCGAGCATATCTCGTAAGACGGTTTGGCTAATGGGGCTATCCTCCACCAGCAAAATGTCCGCGCTACGCCCGAAGGCAACGACATTGTGCAATTCTCCAGGAACTTCTGTTTGCACGCGCAGGGTTCGAAGCAGCTCTTGCGTCCGAATGGGACGAGACAACCAATCGACATTTGCATATTGCAACCAGCTTGGCAGCGTTTGCGGCGATTCCTGGCCAAAAAGACTTAGCAAGACCCATTTTGGCACCACTGGCATTGCTTCTTCTTTACACTCCATCAACGCTTCAAAATCAGCAAAAACGATGCTGTTGTTTCCGGCCTCAAACAGCCGCGTCGGCCTGCGGTCGACAAGATCTTTTACCGTAATGGCGGTAACGGAGGCCCCAAACTTCCCAAGCTGTTCGCAAAGTACAGTTCGCCAATCCGATTCCGGCGCAGCGACAACAATTTCATGCTTCGACAACAGCGTGCTGGTGAAACTATTAGGTACATTGGTCGTCTCAAAGTCCAATTCGAAGAAGAAGCAGCTACCAGGCTTTATTCCACCAGACAAATCTTGGGCGTCGGAAACTCCAATCACACCACCCATTTTGTTTACCAAATCACGGCAGATGGTCAGCCCGAGTCCTGTACCACCGTAGCGGCGTGTCGTGCTACTGTCGGCTTGCCGAAACGCCTCGAACACCATTTTTCGCTTGGGTGCTGGAATACCAATACCACTGTCGTGAACTTCGAATCGCAACTTGCATAGCGGAGGCGGAGGAAGATTTGGGCTCCCCGAATGCAATTCCTGGTCTACTCTTCGCACACAGAGCCGAATCGTGCCCTTATCCGTGAATTTGATTGCATTGCCAACCATGTTGAGCAATATTTGCTTGATGCGTTGAGGATCACCGATCAACTGATCCGGAATTTCACCCATGAATTGCGTGATAAGTTCCAAGCCTTTGAGCTGGCTGCGCGCTGCGAGCGCATTCATCGGCTCTTCGACGCTTGGAATAACTTGAAAGGGCGCGTATTCGACGTCGATATGGCCCGCTTCGATTTTGGAGAAATCGAGTAGGTCATCGATGAGTGTCAGCAGATTGCCCGCTGAGAGTCGTGCCAAATTCAAGTATTCGCGTTGCCGCTGGTCCAGCCGACCGCCACGATCAAGCAATTCATGCAAGCCGATGATTCCGGTTAGCGGGGTCCGCAACTCGTGACTAACATTGGCAACAAATTCACTCTTTGCCGCGTTGGCATGCTCGGCGCTTTCCTTCGCTCGCAGTAGTTCTGTTTCCGCCGATTTCCTACGCGTGATATCTCGCAGGAAGATAGCCCAGCCCTTCGATCCCTCGACGTCCAATGGATGTGTCGATATCTCACCATCGAACCACTCGTTGTTGCTGCGTTTGAGTTTGACTTCGATGCGCCGGCCTTCTGCCGACTTCAGGAGATCGCTCAACGGCATCTTCCTGCGATACATCATTTCTTTTCCTGAAGAATCGTCTTCACGCTGGCCATGTTCTTCGATAGAGCTTTCGATCATTGTGCCGAGAGGCGGATGGGCATCGGCTTGTTCCTTGGTATAACCAAGAATCTTGCGACTGGCTGGATTGGCCTCCAGTACAAAACCGTCGGTATCTACAACTAGAACGGCGTCCAAAGCGGCGTTGATTAGAGCGTGTGCAAGGGCTTCGATCCGATGCAATTCTTCACGTCGCAAGTGCTCTTCGGTGATATCCCAAAAGATGACCTGTACACCGACCACGGAACCGTCCGGATCACGTAGTGGAGCCTTACGCACCTGCATGTAGCTTGTGGCTCCATTGAGTTCGGCACGCTCAATGTCGTTAAAAATGGCATCTGCTTGCATGACTCGCTGATCATCGTCAACGAACTTCCTGGCTGTGTTATCCGGAAAGAGATCAAAATCGGTCTTGCCAACAACATCATCAAACGGGCGATTGACAAGCTTGCAAAAAGATTGAGTCACGAACAGGAATCGGCCGTTGATATCTTTCTGCACTACGTGAACAGGTAAGTGCTCAAGCAGCGTTCTGCGGTCTGATTCGATTTGAGCAACAGTTCTGGCCGTCGACTCGTGACTTTCCCTCTCCTCGCGCAGCTCATGAGATTGGCGTTTAATGCGGTCAGCAAGTCGAATTTGCGACTGAGCTCGGCCCCAAGGAGCCAATTCACCTATATAGCTGGCGAAGGCGATACACATTTGCCCCAGTAATGCAATCCATAATGCTTCGCGATGGTCGGCGCCTGCTTCGGCGCCAAAATTTAGTACCAACAATGTTATTGCGACATGCGATAGTGCGATCGCCCAACGACTTATGGCGGTTTGAATGTATTGAACACAGATGCACGAGACGACCAGCGGTAGGGCGATTGCCAACGGAAGATAAATAGGGGATATCATCCATGGCACATAACTCAAGAGAATTACAATCAGCCCCAGGAGCAGCCAACGGGACCGGCGAATGATCTTGAAGTACATCAACGACGACATAACTGACCTTTATTGCTAAGACCTTCCGGTCTTTCATCGAGCAGCAACGAGCATAGCTGAATACTTTGCTGGTTCAGGATGCATCCAAAGTTCAGCTACGAGCGGCTGTAACGATTATCTATAGAGTCTTTTTGAGTTGACAATTGCGTTTTGTAGTTCTGCAGGAAATATTCCACAATTCCTCCAGCAATGGTGACCGTCAAAGTTTGACAGGCACACTTCATGACCTAGGTTTCTTG